>JBCBSY010000334.1:0-3002 GCA_039818925.1 Pseudomonadota bacterium
CCGGCGAGTTTTCCGTAAAGTCGGAAATAGTTCTGGAACGTAATCGAGGCGAGTGTCTGGTTTTCCGGCTGGATGGCGGTTTTTTCTTTGGCCTCGACCGCCTGATGCAGGCCGTCTGACCACCGGCGTCCTTCCATCATGCGGCCGGTAAACTCGTCAATGATGATGACCTTGTCGCCGCGGACGATGTAGTCCTTGTCGCGCTGGAAAACCTTATGCGCCTTTAGCGCCTGATTGACGTGATGCACGACGGAGATGTTGATCGAGTCATAAAGGCTGTCGCCCTGCAACAAACCGGCTTCTTTCAGAAGCTCTTCAACTTTTTCATTGCCATCTTCGGTCAATGTGATCGAGCGCTGTTTCTCGTCGATCTCGTAGTCTTCCTCGCTCAACTTTGGAATGAAGCCGTCGATCGTGATGTAAAGCTCTGATTTGTCATCAGTCGGTCCGGAGATGATCAGCGGCGTGCGGGCTTCATCAATCAGAATCGAGTCGACCTCGTCGACAATCGCGAAATGATGGCCACGCTGGACCATCTGATCGAGCGACGATTTCATGTTGTCGCGCAGATAATCAAATCCGAATTCGAAGTTGGTGCCATAGGTGATGTCGCAAGCGTAGGCCTGACGGCGTTCTTCATCGGAGAGCCCGTGGACAATACAACCGGTGGTCATGCCAAGCTGGCTGTAAACCCTGCCCATCCATTCGGCGTCGCGGCTGGCCAGGTAGTCGTTAACGGTCACCACATGAACACCCTTGCCGGTGAGGGCGTTCAGATAGACTGGCAGGGTTGCGACGAGGGTTTTGCCTTCCCCGGTCTTCATTTCGGCGATATTGCCGCCGTTGAGCACCATCCCGCCGACCAGCTGAACATCGTAATGGCGCTGCCCGAGGGCCCGTTTTGCGCCCTCCCGGACGGTCGCGAAGGCCTCTTCCAGCAAATCATCAAGAGATTCACCGTCCTGATAGCGCTGTTTTAACTTTTCAGTCTGAGCAATCAGGTCATCATCGCTCAGCTTGGCGATCTCCGCTTCCAGCGCATTGATCGCCTCAACGCGGCGGAATAAAGGCTTAAGGCGGCGATCATTGGATGAACCGAAGATTTTTTTTGCGATACCGAGTAACGCCATGAGGACAAAGCCTTCGTGCTGCGATGAAATGGCTTCAGGCGCCCTCGTCGGACCAGCGCGAGGGCGCGCCATGCATCGGCCGGGTTGGAATAATCCCCGTGTCGGGGGCGTCGGAGAGATAGTAAGCGCCTAAGGTCCTGTCAACGAAGGCGGCGAGCAGCGGATAGCCATGGAAACACCGGACGGAAAGCAGTTTGAGGCGGCCAGCGGGACAAAGCCCGTTGCAGCGGCCTTGAGCGCGCTTTTGGCGGCCGGGCGCATGCTGCTCAGCGCCATGGCGATGTTGTTCGGGGCTTTGGGCAAGATTGCGATGACAACCTGGCGGCTGGCCGCCGCTCTTGATTCGGCGCTGTGGCGCGCAGTGAAGTTGCTGGCGCGGCGCGGCGCCGTCGGCGCTGGCTATGCCGTCCGGATTGCGGCGGCGGCGTTTCGCGGCCTGATCTTGTGGCTGCCGACCCGCACCGGACGCGCCTATAGCGCTCTGTTCGGAGCTTTTCTGATTGTCATGGGATTGTGGATGGTCGACCTTCTGCGTTCGGCGCCGGCCTATAATGCGACGGGGTCGGCTTTGGCGCGCGCGCCAGTCGACGAAGACGACCCGATCCTCGCCAGGATTGATGGCCGCTATGTGCATCTATCCGAGATCGAGGCTTCCGCCCGCTCCGCCGGGTTTTTGCAGGACAATGAAACGCTGACCCCAATGACCGCGTTCGAGCGCAATCTGGTTTCAGCCTATGTGGAGCAACGGCTGCTGGCGCGGGCGGCGCTGGACGATGGCATGCAGCGTGCGCCGAGCGTCTCCCGGCGGGTGAATGCGGCGCGCGATCGGGTTTTGGCCAGCGCCTATATGGACGCTCAGGTGACGGACGCCGTCACTCCCGAAGCGATTGAGCGGCTTTACAACGCACAAGCCGACGTCACTCGGTTAGGTGACGAGGTGCGCGCCAGGCACATTGTTGTTGCGACAGGTGAAGAAGCAGAAGAAATTATCGCCTTGCTGCAAGGGGGCGCCGACTTTCAGGCATTGGCCCGGGAACGTTCAATCGATCGCGCAACGGCGCCGCTTGGGGGAGAAATTGGCTGGTTCACGCGGGCGATGATGACGCCGACTTTTTCCAGGACCGCCTTTTCGACCGAGCCCGGAGAAATTTCTGCCCCGTTCGAGACAGAGTTCGGTTGGCACATTATTGAGGTGTTGGGCCGGCGCTCCACAAGTAGCGTTCCGTTTGACGTCGTTCGCCAGCCGATTGAAGACTTCCTGCGTATGCGCACGATTGAGAACGCCCTGCGCGCTTTGGAAGAGGAAAGCCAGGTTGTCTATTTCCGGCCGCAAGAGGAAGTCGCGCCCATCAGCGCGCCGCCAGACTTGTCCGATCCCTCCCTAGACGATCCGGAGTTCTCTCTCCCCGCCGGCGAGGCCGCAACTGATCCGCCGGACCAGGAAACGTTTCGCTAACCATCTCTTCACCCGTCATGATGAAGGGGACCGTTAAAAGTTTAGCGGTCCTGGCGGTATTCTGTTAAAGCCCTCCAGCTACGAATTAAGGCGGAAATATGGCGAAGCTTTTGCTGGTTGCGGCCTGCGCGCTGATCGACAGGGACGGAAGGGTCCTGATGGCGCGCCGGCCAGAAGGAAAGGCCCATGCGGGATTGTGGGAGTTTCCGGGCGGCAAGCTTGCCGATGGCGAGACGCCGGAAGCTGCACTGGTGCGTGAGCTGAAGGAAGAGCTGGCCGTGGACACGGAGGCGTCATGCCTGGCGCCGGTCGCCTTCGCGTCGCAGGCTTTAGGGGAATTTCACCTTTTAATGCCCTTATTTGTCTGCCGAAAATGGAAGGGTGCGCCGACGCCCCTCGAAGGGCAGGAGCTTCGA
>JBCBSY010000335.1:0-3000 GCA_039818925.1 Pseudomonadota bacterium
GAACGTCAACCGGTCATCTGACGTCACGGGCGGATCGGTTGAAGTTGGCCGGCGCAATTATACGATGCGGTTCGAAGGCCGTTTCAGCGCCGATCAGCTCAACGACACGATTCTCGCCTGGCGTGATGGCGCGCCTGTGCGCCTCGGCGATATCGCCGAGGTCAATGTCAAACCCGACCGGCGCAATGGCGGCGTAGTCTATCAAAACGGCAACCCGGCGATCGGCATGCGCGTCGTCCGTGAGCCTGGCGCGAACACACTTGACGCAATTGACGCTCTGACCGTTGTTCTCAACGACCTCAATGAAGGCCCCCTCGCCGAGTTGGGTTACGCCATACATAAGAGTTTCGATCCCTCCGTGTTTATCAAACGCGCCATATCGCTATTGACCGGAAATCTGTTAATCGGCGTGATGCTGGCGGTCGGCGCGCTGTGGCTGTTCCTGCGCCGGGCCATGGCCACAATGATTATCGCCGCGGCAATTCCCATCTGTCTGATGGCGACGCTGGTTGTCCTCAATCTTTTCGGACGGTCGATCAATGTCATCTCCCTTGCCGGGCTGGCCTTCGCCACAGGCATGGTGCTCGACGCCGCCATTGTCGTTCTGGAGAATTTCGTCAGGCTGCGCGAAGAAGGCATGTCGCCTTACAAGGCCGCCGAGCAGAGTGTCGGACAAGTCTTTGGCGCTCTGTTTGCGTCAACAGTCACGACGGTTGCGATCTTTGTACCGATCATGTTCTTTGAAGATGTGGAGGGACAGCTTTTCGCAGACCTGGCGCTGACAATCGCCATCGCCGTTTCCTTCAGCCTAGTGGTCGCTGTGACACTGTTGCCGACAGGGGCGCGATTTTTTGTGAAACACGACGACGCGAAAAAGTCCCGTGGGCGGCCTGCTTTCGCGACCCGGCTGGCGGACTTCATCATTCGACTCACTTCCACCAACAATCGGCGGATTGCGATCGTCGCCGGTCTTACGGTCACGCCCGTCGCCATCGCGTTTCTGCTCTGGCCGCAACTGAACTACCTGCCGCCCGTCAAGCGCGACGCCGTGGATGCGTTTGTCAACTTTCCATCCGGCGCGAGCGCCGACATGATTCGCGAAGAATGGGCGGAAGTCGTCGTTGACCGTCTGCAGCCTTACATGGACGGCGAAAAACAGCCTGCTCTGAGAAATTATTATCTCTATTCCGGTTCGTGGGGCGGCAATATGGGGGTGCGGATCAACGATCAATCGCGCATCGAGGAAATGGTCGATATCGTCAACAATGAAATCCTCGCCGGGTTCCCGGATACGCGCGCTTTCGCCAGTCAGGGAAATCTGTTCGGCAATTTCGGCGGCAATGCCTCGATCAGCCTGCAATTGCAGGCGGCTGACTATGACGCCCTCACCGAATCTATCCCTGCAGCGACGCAAATCATTCAGGAAGCCCTGCCGGGCGCACAAGTCTGGCCCAACCCTGATCCGCAGATCGTCTCGCCGGAGTTGCGTTTGCTGCCCAATGACCGCCGCATCGCCGAAGTCGGTATGACCCGCGACAGCGTTGCACGCGCCGTGCGGGCGCTCGGCGACGGCCAATGGCTTGGCGAGTTCTTCCACGAGGATGGGCGTATTGACGTAATCCTGAAAGCATCGGAATGGACAGAACCGGAATATCTGGAAAACGCGCCCATCGCGACGCCTTCCGGTGTTGTTGTGCCGCTAGGCGAACTGGTCACCATCAGCCGAAGCGTCGGCCCGCAGCAGGTGCGCCGCCTGGATGCGCGCCGGACAATTTCCCTCGGCGTCAATCCGCCGGAAGGCATGGCCCTCGGGCCTGCGGTCGAAACGCTGAAGCGTGATGCGCAGGAACGGCTATACGAAGCCCTGCCGCAAGGCGCATCAATCAAATGGGGCGGCGACGCTGACGCTCTTGCACGCGCCGTCAGCAATCTCGGCGCCAACTTTTTACTCGCGGTGATTATTCTTTTCATGATTATGGCGGCGCTCTTCAAGTCCATAAAAGACTCTGCGCTTGTGATCGTCACCTTGCCGATGGCGGCGGTCGGCGGCGTCCTCGCCATCCGAACGCTTGATCTTGTCAAATCGACGCCGCTCGATCTATTGGGCATGATCGGGTTTATCATCCTGCTCGGGCTGGTGGTGAACAACGCCATCCTGCTCGTCGCGCAGACACGAGCATCGGAAGCCTCCGGCAAATCGCGCGTTGAGGCGGTGCGTGAAGCACTAACATTGCGCATCCGTCCGATCTTCATGTCAACCTCCACGTCCTTGATGGGAATGATGCCGCTCGTTCTGGCGCCCGGCGCCGGAAGTCTTATCTATCGCGGTCTCGCGACGGTGATCGTGGGCGGCATGGCGGTCTCAACCCTTTTCACCCTCTTTCTGTTGCCCGCGCTCCTTCAACTTGGCGCCGCACGTGAAACGCAAACCACTCAATCCGGTCTTGCCGTTCAGCCGGCGGAATAGGAGGCCAACATGGCGAATCGAAGAATCACATTGGCGGGCCTTGCAGGTGCGATTCTCATCGCCGCGGCTGGAACAGCGTATATCTACGGCGGCCATGTGGGCGCGAGCGCAGACGAAGCATCCGGCGACGCCGAAAGCGCGCAGCAAGGGCCGCCCCCTGCGCCAGTAACTGTCGCTAAAGCCGAAACCCGCAGCCTGGCGCCGCGCGCGGAAACCCCGGGCGCGGTGGTCTCAACGCGCGACAGCCGTGTCGCTGCTGCAACGTCCGGCAAAATTGAATGGGTCGCCGAGGTTGGCGCTGAGGTCGAAGAAGGCGACATAATTGCGCGTCTTGACCAGGCGGACGCAAAGTTTACACGTGATGATACGGCTGCGGAAGTGCGCCGCCTTCGCGCACGCGCCGATTATCTAGAGAGCTTTTACCGGCGTTTTGTCAGCCTTGGCGAAGACGCTGGGGAATCCGAAGCTTCGCTGGATGAAATGCGGTCGAACCGGGATGAGGCTTTACAGGCGCTGAGACAGGCCGAGGTCGC
>JBCBSY010000336.1:0-2980 GCA_039818925.1 Pseudomonadota bacterium
GAGGTTTCGGATTGATTGGTAATCGATGCGCACAGATTTAGGGGTGCGCCGCCCATCTTTGATGGAAGCCATCTTATACTCCAATGTTATGTCCAGGCTTTCACAGGTCGACGAACCTTCGTCACCCAAGACCTCGGATCAATAATGTTGATTTATAGGATTTTTTAGTAAAGTCAAATGATGTGGTTAATTCTGCTGCCTCTAACCGGTATTTTAGGCTCATCTGAGGGCATACTGCCCGCAACTTGCACCTATGCCGACTGGACTTGGAATTCACGCGAGCGGCGGCCAGTGGATGTCCGCGAGGTGGAAAAGCCTTATTCGGCGCTGACGGATGACGAGCGCGATGCAGTGACGGGCTGTTCCCTCTGCCGCGAGGATCAGGTCGAGATTGCACTGCCGGGCCTGGAACCGTTTCAGGTCTGTAAGGTGGTTGCCGATGATTTGGAAACGGCGTTGCGGCGCACTATAGAGGCCGGGTTTCAAGTTGAAACCGTCACCGGATATCGCGTCGGACGCTCCAAGGGCGTTCTAGATGCGCAAGGGCGCCGCACCGAATATTCAAACCACTCCTTCGGACTCGCCATTGACGTCAATGCTGACAGGAACGGTCTTTATGATCGCTGTACAGAGTTTTCCGGGGCCTGCCGCCTGATCCGCGGCGGCGAATGGCGCCCCGGCGAGCCCGGCGGGATCACGCCTGAGACGCCGCTCTATGAAGAAATGACCGCCATTGGCTGGAAATGGGGCGGTGAGCTTCCCGGTCGCCAGAAGGACTTCATGCATTTCTCGCCCAGCGGGGATTAGTTCTCTCCGCTCGTACCGGCGAAAGCCGGTATCCAGCTAAAGAAAGTTGCCGGGCGAGCCCGACTTGTATTTTGACTGGGCCCCGGCTTTCGCCGGGGTGAGCGGGAGATAGGGGTTTGAAGAAAAACCTCAAGCGCACCCCTTGCGCTCGCCACAAGAGTGTATATACATTGCCTATCGAAGTGATAACGAAATGGCGGCCTCCCTATGGCCACGAACAAGCGAGCGGACGAGAAAGCCTCGAAAAAGGCCCCGGATAAACGGGAAAAGAAAAACAAAAAAGACAGCCAGCTTGTCATTCGGCTGAACAGGGAGCTGCGCGACCGTTTCGTTGATCTTTGCGATGAGCTGGACACCAGCGCGGCGCGCGAGCTGCGCGGGTTCATGAAGGAATTCGTGCGCAGGCACGAGAAACAAGACAAGTAAGGAGCGAGTTTCATGTCCAAGAAGAAAAAGGTCAAAGCGCTGAAAAAAGAAATCAAGTCGCGCAAAAAGCGCATTGCGCGTCAGGAAACCAAATTGAAAAAAGCAAAAAAAGCACTGAAAAAAGCGGCGTAACGCCGACCGTTTTTCAAAGACTTCAAACCCGCCCTCTCCCCCAAGCCGGCGGGTTTTTTATGCGCCCAGCGGAGCGTCGGTTGCAGGGCACCGCTGAGGCGGTGAACAGGCGGGCGCGATTCATGATAGCATGAAAATGATGTGCGTGGATAAGTTTCCATGCCTGATCGTACCGCACTTATGATGCCCGTGGTTCAGATGAAGCGCCCGGGCGCGGCAAGGTAAACAAGCGGTTACCCTGCCGCCCCGTCATCCGGTCGCGCGCTCTGTCCGTAACAGGTTCTTGAATCGGAGGTTGCGATGGCAAATGCATATGATGTTGTGATGGACGCAGAAAAAAATCCGCTCTCCCGGATGCGCAAGGCGCAGCGGTTTCAACTGATGACGTATTTGTCCCTGATGTGGACGACGATTTTCTGCGCCGGTTTCGGGTTCTGGGCGATTTACGGCCAGCTTGTGGTGCTGCACGTCTTGCTTGCGCTCGGCGTCGCCTTTACGGCCACGACTTTTGTCAATGCGCGCCGGACGCACCGCGACGTTATAAAACGCGAAGATGACACGGCGCGCTACGACGACATCTGGGGCGCGCCATAACACCCAAGCGCCTTGTGATGCGACGCAAAAAAACGTAACGCTCTTTGACGAATCACAAAGGGTGTCGCCATGGCATATGCGCTTTTATCCGTCGGGCTTCTGGGGCTCCTGGTTTTTTTGCTCGGCGCAAATGTCAGCCGCGTGCGGCGCTCGGTTGCAGTGACGCAGCATGAGGCGGAAGCGGATCCGAAAAGCGAGCTTCGAAAGGCGATCCGCGCCCATGGCAACTGCATTGAATATGTGCCGATGCTGTCGCTGATGATCCTGGCGATTGGCCTCGCCATTCCGATGCTGATGTCGTGGTGGGTCATAGCGTTGATGTTTGCGGCGGTTGCTTCGCGCTATATCCATGCGGCGGGCATTTTGACTGGCGGCAGCGTTTACAAGGCGAATATGCTGAAACGCATCGGCGCCGCCGGCACCTATCTGACCGGGCTTGTGCTTTCCGTCATCCTGGTTGTCCGGGCGGCGTCGCTGTTTTAGGGGCGATCATTTCAGACGCCGTCGGGCCCCAAGGCTTTTTCGGCGCCGCTGCCTGGGTTATCCTTATTTCACGCGACGGGAGCGGTTGGCGTGAAAAGCATGACAAACAGCATAGCCGGGTTGGCGGCGGCGTTGTGGCTGGGCGGCGCGAGCGCGCAGCAGGATGACTTTACAGCGCGGCAAGAGGCGTTGCTGGCGCAGGCGCAAGCGGCGCTCGCGGCTGATCCGGATGACGCCGCTGCGGCGATCTGGACCGGGCGGCGGCTGGGCTATCTGGGGCGTTACGAGGAAGCAATTGCGACCTATACGGAGGGCTGGCGGCGTCATCCAGCGGATGCGCGTTTTCCGCGCCATATTGGTCACCGGCTGATATCCATGCGCCGCTATGACGAAGCCGAAGAGATGTTTGTACAAGCGGTCGCGCTTGTGGCGGCTGAGCCCGACGCCGTAGAGCCGGACGGACTTCCCAATGCAGCAGGCGTGCCGACCTCAACATTGAAAGGAAACATCTATTACCATCTCGGTCTCGCGCATTATC
>JBCBSY010000337.1:0-2973 GCA_039818925.1 Pseudomonadota bacterium
ATCGGGATTGGCGAGACCGAGCGCGTTTTCAATCCCTGCATCACCGCCGCCGATCAACCCTTCGTTCAGTATCAGCTCGACGACCCACGCGAGTATTACGACGAGAACATCATTGTGATCGGCGGCGGTGATGCAGGGATTGAAAACGCGCTCGGTCTCGCCAATCCCGATCAGGGAAATGTCGTGACGCTTTTACAGCGCGCTGACGGGTTCCCCCGCGCCAAAGACGCAAATGTGAAGGCGCTTTACAAAGCCCGCGACGAAGGGCGGCTCGACTTCATTACCGAAGCGTCGCTGATCCGTATCGAGCGGGGCGGCTCCGGCGAAAGCCTGTGGATCGCTGTCGTGGATACGAAAGACGGCGAGGCCCGGCTGCCGTGTGACCGCATGATCGCGCGTCTCGGGGCCGCGCCGCCGCGCAAATTCGTTGAAGCCGCCGGCGTTGAATTCACCGGGCCTGATCGCGAGGCGTTTCCGGTTCTTTCGTCGCAATATGAAAGCTCTGTGCCGGGGCTTTACATCATCGGCGCGCTGGCCGGTTTCCCGCTGATCAAACACTGCATGAACCAGGGCCACGACGTTGTCGAATTCATCTCCGGCAACACCGGCCTTCAGCCGCCTGATACGCCGCTGCTGGAAGCGCTGTTCGCCGCGGCGCCGGAAAAACGCAGCGTCGACGAATGGTTGTCGTTGATCCAGCGCCGCGTTCACGTGTTGCAGGACGTGTCCGCCTTGCAGATGCGTGAATTTCTGCTTGCCTCGAACATTCATTACAAGAAGCGCGGCGACACCATCGTCAAACGAAATGATATCGGCTCGTCGATCTTCGCCATTATCGATGGCGCCGTCGCCGTCCAGGTCGATCCGAAAAACGCCAGCAAAACGGTAACGCTTCCAACGGGTACGATTTTCGGCGAGCTTGGTCTCATTTCCGGACGCCGCCGCACCGCAACCGTGCGCGCCGAAACACCGGCGCTGCTGCTCGAAATTCCGCGCAATGCCACGCTCAAGCTGATGGCGTCCGTACCTGGCGTGAAACGGCGAATGGACCGTCTTTCCATGGAACGTCAGGTTGGTCAGATTTTTGGTCAATTGCTGCCGCAGCGCGCCATCGATGAAATCCTCGACAGCTCGGAAATCCTGCCTTTAAAAGCCGGCGACGCGTTCATCCATGAAGGCGAGCGGTCGAAAGACATCTTCATCATCCGTTCCGGCAGCGTCGTTGTCGAAAAACGCATCGGCGGCAAAGACGTCTTCCTGTCTTATGTTCTGGCCGGGAACTATGTGGGGGAGATGTCGCTGTTCTACGATGGACTGCGCACGGCGACAGTTCGCGCCGCGATTAAGTCGGAAGTGGTGCGCCTTCCCGGCGAAATCTTCGAGCGGCATTTGCGCCAGAGCCCTGATCTTTACCGCGCCGTCGAGGCGCTGGTCGCGAAACGGCGCAAGCTCAACGATTATGTTGAGGCGAAGCGAGAAAGTTTTTCATCCGTCGTTGACATGCACACGTCCGTCGCGCGTTTCCTGCTGGAAGAAGAAGGTCTCTCGGAAGCAACCGATGCGCTGGTGATCGACGAGACGCTCTGCATTGGCTGCGACAATTGCGAAAAGGCATGCGCGGACATTCACGAAGGGATTTCGCGTCTCGACCGGGAAGCGGGCAACTCTTACGCTTATATCCATGTGCCGACCTCCTGCCGGCATTGCGAGCATCCGCACTGCATGACCGATTGCCCGCCGGACGCCATTCACCGGGGACCGGACGGTGAAGTCTTCATTGATGAAAAATGCATCGGCTGCGGCAACTGCCAGCGCTATTGCCCTTATGGCGTTATTCAGATGGCGTCAGTGCCGCCGAAAAAACCGGGGCTTTTTTCTTGGCTGCTGTTTGGCGCCGGCCCAGGCCCCGGCGAACCCGATAAGGACTGGATTGAAAGCGCGCGCGGCAAAGACGATGAACCGCCCAAGCTCGCCGTTAAATGCGACATGTGCGCCGGGCTGAAAGGCGGGCCGGCATGCGTGCGCGCCTGCCCGACCGGCGCCGCGGTCCGTATTTCGCCCGATGAATATCTGTCGCTTGCCGGTGACGGGAGCGGACAATCATGAGCGCGAACCCGAAGCTGCGATCTGACGACTTGCCCATCTCTCATGAAGGGTTTCTCGGGCATAAGCGCTATCGCTATCTGAAGGCCGCGGTGCTGATCAATCTTGCAGCGATCATCTTATATTTTATCGGCGATGCGCAGCTGCGGCCCAATGGCGGCACGTGGGTTGGCTATACGCTGGGAACGATCTCCGCCATTCTGATTGTCTGGCTGATGCTGTTGGGCGTTCGCAAGCGGGCCATGACCCAAGGTCACTGGAGTCTCAAAGGCTGGACATCCGCGCATGTATATCTCGGCGCCTCGCTTCTGGTGCTGGCGACGCTGCATACTGGGTTTCAGTTCGGCCTCAATGTACACACCCTCGCCTATGTGTTGATGGTGATCGTCATCGTCTCCGGCTTTTTCGGCATATATTACTACGCGACCGTGCCGCGCCGGATGAGCGACAATCGCGCCCATCGCAGTCAAAAAGACATGCTGGACGCCATCCGCGCCCTTAATCGCGAATTGCGCGAAGCCGCGCAGCCGCTCGATCAGAAATACCTTGCCGATGTCAAGCGCGCGATTCGCCGGACGCGGCTGAAACCGCCGCTCTTTGCTTCGGTTGATCGGGCGCAACGCGCCTGCGCAACGACGCGCGCGGCGAAACGGCTCCGTCGCGCGGCGCAAAGCGCCGACGAAGACATGCGCCGCCCGCTGGAGACGGTGATCGCCATTCTAGAGCGCAAATCGGCGCTGCTGCTGCGCACCCGGCGTCACATCCGCAACAAGACCTTGTTGCAGCTCTGGCTTTATTTCCATGTGCCGTTGTCGTTTGCGCTGCTGGCGGCGCCGATTTGCGCTCTAGAATGGCGATCACCGTCTCCAG
>JBCBSY010000338.1:0-2972 GCA_039818925.1 Pseudomonadota bacterium
GTTGTGAATATTCTCCGACGCAGTGACGCCTTCATCCACCAGACGCGTGACGCCGGTCGTGCCGTAAACGAACTCGCCCGACCCGGGGATCATGGTGACAGCGGTCAGGTTGTTTTCAAGGGCGTTCGGATCGGTTTTTTTGAGGCTCTTTTCAATTTCAAAAGAAAGCTGCGGAATGCGATTGCCGAAATCCTTCAGCGGCAGATCTTCGAACACGATATAGGCAAGCCCGCGAAACGCCGGTGCGGCGCCGCTTCCTTCGGTCGCTTCGATCAGCGCATCGGGCATTTGCGCTTTATCGCCGCGATAAACCCGTATGTTGTGTCTGGACAAGTCAAACGGTTTTCCGTCGGCCCAGACCCGGCCGATGCGATCAATCTCGCCTTCGCAAAGGCCGACCGCGAATGAGATTGAGTAAAGATATTCCGTATAGGTTGTTTGCGCCGCGGGGCGCCCGCCCTTGCCGCCGGAGGATTCCGTTGTCTGCGAGGCGCGTTCTTTAAAATTCGCCGCCCAGATCAACTGCCCCGCGACTCGCGCCCGGCCATAGACCCGCAACACCGGCGCGCCTTCCTGGCTCGCCTGCACTTGAAGCCCCTCAAGGCGCGGACCCTCGACCTTTCGTTTGCGCGGGCCGAAAATCAGGCGATCCGCATAGCCCGCAGCATAGGACGCCGCGGTCGTCGCTACAGTGCGCGCCAGAAAGGCGCCGACGCCGCCCTTGGCGATGGCGGCGCCCGCCCCTTGCGCGGCGGTGAGGAGGAGTTGAGCCATTTATAATGCTCCCGGAAAACGAAAAACGCCGGCGATGCGCGCGCGCCACCAGCGGTTCATCCAGCTTTCCACGACCGCACGTCCCGCATAGGCATGGATGAAAGCGTTGGGCGACGTCGCAATGCCGCAATGTTTGGCGGGACCGTCGGCGGCGACGCGAAAGATAATGACAGCACCGGCCTCAATCCCTTTGCCATCTTTGGCGACAAGATTGCGGCGCGCGGCGGCGAGCAACGGTTCGCCCGCCCCTTCTCGCCAATGCCGTTCGTTCCAGTCCGGCGTATAGGCGGGCGGACGCTCCGGTTCGCGCCCGTAAAGGTCACGCCAAACGCCGCGCACGAGCCCCAGGCAATCGCAGCCCGCGCCTTTCGCACTCGCCTGATGCACATAAGGCGTGCTGAGCCAGCTGCGTGCGGCGTCGATAATGTCGGCGGGGGTAACATTTTGTTCTGTGGCGGCGCTCATCGCAGTTTGCCTCCATCGTTGTTTTCACTGCGCAAGGGATAGGAAATCGCGAAGTCATTGCCCGGCATCAGCGGGAACCCCCGAAAATTGACGGTGTTTGAAAACTTCTCGCGGCAGGTGGAAAAACGCTTGTCGCAGCCGGTTGTCGCGGTGAACTGATCGCCCACCGCAATCGCGGCGCCGGCGGGCAGCCACAAGGCAATCGCTCCCGCCGATGTCTGGGTCTTGATGTGCGCGGCGAGCCCGGCATTGGCGCCCGATCCCCAGGTCAATAATCCGTGGGCGAACCAGCCATCGTCAAAAGACGAAAACCCGGTCGCCGTGAAATGCTGCGCGTCGCGTAAGGCCGTGACGACGCCGCTGGTTTTAAAGTCCGGCGCATCAAGATCGACGCCGCATTTCGCTGAACCGACATTGACGTCGCACAGCCGCTGATAGACCCGGCCCGTCGGCTGATCGAGATGATGGGACGCGCCGCGAAACTCCGCCTTGAACGCATCGCCATTGCGCGTCACCTCGCCGATGACGCCCTGTTTCAGGAGGATGCGCTGATCCGGCGCGGCCCAGTTGACACGGAAAATCTCTACCGAGGCGCCGTCAAACCGCCCCGCCGCCAGATCGTCACCGGTTAGCGCATCCGCCGACAGCGCACCTTCGATATCCGCATTGTCGACGGAGAGATCGGCGGACGAGGAAAGCGCTGACCCTGCTGCGCCGCTGTCCAGCAAGAAATCCGTCCCGTCAAAGGAAAGCGCCCGGTCGTGATCGGTAAAGCCAAACGTCACGCCGTCACGCCGCACGATCCGCCAGCAGGTCGCGAGCGTCGTGGCGCCGCTGTCGAGATGCGCTTGGAGCAATGGGTCGATCGCGCGCATCAGATCAGAACCTCTATCAACGGAATCGACGGAATGTCGCCTGCCTGAAACGTGGCGAGGTTGATGCGCAGTTCATCCGTATCAAAACGAACCGGCGTATCGAACAGAAACCCCGCGGTGACGGAAAGCCCGGCGCCGGGCGCGGACGCAAAACTGACGGCGCCGCTTGTTTCGTCGACGGTGAAATCCGGACCGGCGGATTGTTCGGCCCCGTCAACCGCGACCCGCACCGACCCGGCCACAGGTTTTTTCACCATGCGCGCGAACGCCGCCGGGCCTGAAACATAGCGCTTGGTCAATTGGAACGATGTCTCGGCCCCGTCGCCGGTTCCAATGATCTGGTCGGCCGGCGCCGGACTGTCGACGACGCGGCAGCTTTTGAAATCGAACGGATCGCGAAAGCGAAATCCATAAAGCCGGCCGTGGCGCGCCTCAAAGAAAGCGATGACGTCTTCAATATCGCTGACGGATTTTACGCCATAGCCCGCATTGAACGACCGGCGCGAGCCGGCCCAGGGGGAATTGCGCTCCTCATGGCCGGAGACGAGCGCGACAATATCTGTCTTGCGTGTCGGTCCGCCTTCGGAATTCAGCGCGATGTCGACGGGAAACAGAACTTCGTGAAAGGACATGATTGATACTCAACTCTCATTGTGCCGCTCATCCCGGCGAAAGCCGGGATCCAGTGCAGCAAAGCAAACTCTTGAATTCTGGATTCCGGCTTTCGCCAGAATGAGAGGTTTTGGGATTGCTGCGCATCACAAATTCCTTTGTCCGCGGCCGACAGCACGGGCAAGCGATGCAGCAATCTGGGTTTCCGAGCGTTTAAAACTCTGCGCGTCGCTGACGCCGGGCAAC
>JBCBSY010000339.1:0-2971 GCA_039818925.1 Pseudomonadota bacterium
TTTTTGATTGGCGCCGTGCTGTTCGCCGGCTCGCTCTATGCGATGGCGCTGGGCGCGCCGCGCATGCTTGGCGCCAATCAAAAACGCCCAGCCCGCCGTTGCAAAACCAGCGCGCCCCGACAGACCGATCGCCACGGCGGCGACCGCATGCGGCAGGGCGTAAGATGTTGCGGTCCCCCACCATTCCAATGCCTGATCCGACAGCCGGTCCTCAAGCCCGTGGGCGCCGAAGGCGCCAAAGGCCACGGCGGCAAGTCCTGCAATTGAAGCTGCGATGGTCAGCTGGCGCATATCTCTTTCCCGTTTCCCAAAAATTTGCCGACGCCTTTTGCAACACGAGGGCTACGGTCTTCAGTCGACCGGAAAGTCGAACCAGGTCTCAGCATAAGGCTCATTTACGCGCGTGAAGCGCCGCTGCTTTTTTTGGCGGTTGGAAAACCCACGGCGCGCAACTTTTGCGCTAATTGACCAGCACGGTCGTCTGGTCGAGACCGGTATTGCCGTTCGCCTCGTCATAGGCGACGACGACAATGCGATAGGGGCCGGCGCCGTCCGGCGTGTAGTCCGCTTCAAACCGGCTCATCACGCCCGCATAATCGAGGGCAAGTTCATCGACCAGCGCGTCGTTGCGATAAATCATCGCCTTGATCTCGTAACCATCGGCGTCCCATGTGCCGCCCGGCGATACGCCGCAACCGCACATCAAAATCACATTGGCGGCAATACGAATTGTTCCGTCAGCGGAGGAGTGGGCGGCAGGCGCCAGAATATCGACCGCAAATCCCGGCATTTCCAGCAGCCAAGCATCGCCGCCGGTCACCGGGTGGCCGGGAACGATCCATTGCTCGCTGGTCACCGTGGACGCCGCTTGCGGCTGGCCCAGCGGTCCCGTCGCCTCGACCCGCACCTTCACCGGCGCATCGATGTCGAGCCGCGCATTGAACCCGGCGGCGCCGGGGGTCCAGCGCGCGCCTTTACGGTCGATCCCGTCGCGCATGATCCGCTGGGTGTCGCCGGTGCCGCCTTGCGTGACGCCGTCGGCAAGAATTTCTCCGGTCTGCGCATCGCGCAGCACCACCCGCACCCCGCCCATGCTCGTGCCGATAAATTTCGCGCCCTTGGCGATGACCCGGACCGTCACGTCCGTCGGCTCGGCCCCGGATTGAGCCCCCGATTGAGCGACGCCGGGCGGCGCGGCGGCGAGCGTCAGGGCGAACGCGGTCGCGATGGCGGCGGCAGGGCGAATAAGCGCGGTGATCATGGACAAAGCTCCGGGATTGTCTGGACAGTCAAAAAGTAACGCAAGGCCCGGTGCGAACTCAATGGCGCGCGTTGATTGCTTTCGCCTGTGACGCCCGACACAGCCCGCCATTGGCGCGTGGCGTAAGGTCTCACTATGGCGAAAAACGCCGATGATTAGGAAAATGAGGAGAGACCCGAATGACCAACGTGAAAACATTCCTTGCCGCCGCCGCATTGACGATCGGCTGCGCCGGGGCCGCCAACGCCGCAAGCTTTGTCAAATTTGACGGCATCGACGGTGAAGCGAAAGCCGCCGAATGGGGCGGCGGCAATACGCTTTGGCTGACCATGAATGAGGACCCTCAGGCAATCGGTCTGTTGCTTCCGGCGGTGCAAAAAGTGCGCGCAGCGGCGCCACGCCGCAGCAATACGGGCGGCGGACCGAGGGTGCGCGTCTTTGACGGTTTTGAATACACCGACACCCGCACCGGCATGAGCTACGTTCTTCACGACGCCAAGGCCTCGCCCGCTGGGGGCAAGCGCGTGCGCATCGATTATCGCTGCAAGGACTGGCGCAACAACCGCACCGGCGCGCAAGGCTCCGACTGCGTCCAGGCCCGCGCCATGCGGAGCAGCAAAGGCGGCAATGTCGAGACCACCTGGAAGGTTGAAGAAGGCGAAAAGTAAGCCTGTGAAAGAATAATCGGTAAACAGAGTCATCTGATGTTGAAACGCCGAGCCGCAGCGCCCGGCGTTTTTTCATGCGCGCTGTTTTGTGATAGGCTTGGAACAGATAATGCGGGGTCAGTCTGATGTTCCGAAAATTCGTTTTGCTGCTCGGCGTCGTGGTCGCCGGTTATGTCAGTTATCTGGGGCTTGTCGCGCCGGAAGCCGCGCTCGGCGACTATGGCGTCATCGCCATGGGCCCGGACGGGCGCAACGAAATCCGCGCGCAATATGGCGGGTTTTACTTCGCTGTCGCCGTGGTGCTGATCCTGTCGGCGGCGGGGCGCCTTCCGGAACGCTTCGGGCTCGGGCTGTTGCTCGTATCCGTGGGCGGCGTTCTCCTCGGCCGGCTTGCAAGCCTTGTGATCGAAGGGCCGGCGATTTTTGCACAGTACTCGGACGGCCTGAAGCTGTTCTATGCGGTCGATATCGTACTCGTTCTGCTCGCCGTGATGGCGTTGATGCAGAAGCGGTGACGGGCGCCGCGCTAAGGGGCTCGTGACATTCGGGTTCCGCCTCCCACGGCTTGCTTGCCCCGGACTCGATGCGGGGACCGCGGGGTCTATTCAATAAAGCGGCAATTCCCGCCATTCCGGGTTGATGGTTTCAATGAGGTTGATCTTCCATTTTCGCGGCCAGCTCTTGATGCGCCGCTCCCGGTTGATCGCGTCCTTCATCAAGTCGAACTGTTCGAACCAGACCAGCCGCGTGCATCCATATTTGCCGGTGAACACCGACCCTGTCCCGGACTTGTGTTGATCAAGACGCGCAAGCAGGTCAGTGGTCGAGCCGGTGTAGATCGTGCCGTTTTTCTTGTTGGCGAGGATATAGGCGGCGATGAAATCAAAACGAGCCAAGGGCGCTGCTCCCGTTCAAAGCCCCCACATCTTTTCTTTGCTGGACCCCACGGTCAAGCCGTGGGGAGTCGGAGGCAGGTAGGCCGTGCGCAGTTGAGGACAAACAAGCCCTGGGGAGTCGGGAATGGAGCAGATGGACCGTTCTC
>JBCBSY010000340.1:0-2970 GCA_039818925.1 Pseudomonadota bacterium
GCGAGGTTCGGATCGGCTCGGGGATTTTCGGCCCCCGGGGAACCGGACAATCAGTCACGGGCGGCTAACGAAAAGTTGTCTGAGGTGTGAATTTCAATTCATAGTGGTTTGGCGTTAAGACCCGCCAAACTGAAATCAAAGAACAGGCATGGGAAAATGAACCGCGTAAAGAAAATTCTCTTGGTCGATGATGACGAGCTTTTGCGCGACGCGCTGATCGATCAATTCGGCGTCCATGACGAATTCGCCGTGGAGCCGATAATGAACGCCGCTGACGCCATTGAGCGGGTCAAAGAAGAAGCTCATATCGACTTGATGCTGCTCGATGTCGGTCTGCCGGATATGGATGGGCGCGAAGCCTGCCGCGTCATGCGCAAGAATGGGTTCAAGTCTCCGATTATCATGCTGACAGGCGCTGACAGTGAAGCGGACACAATTTTGGGCCTTGACGCCGGCGCCAACGACTATGTTTCAAAGCCGTTTAAATTCGGCGTATTGCTCGCCCGTGTGCGCGCCCATCTGCGCAGTCACGAACAAAGCGAAGACGCGGTATTCAAGGTCGGTCCCTATGAATTCCGCCCAGCCGTCAAAATGTTAGTCACGGCGGAAGACAAAAAGATCCGGCTAACGGAAAAAGAAACATCAATCCTGAAATTCTTATACCGCGCTGGCGGCAAGCCGGTGACCCGCGATGTCCTTCTGGATGAGGTCTGGGGTTACAATTCCGGCGTTACAACGCACACGCTTGAAACCCATGTTTATCGCTTGCGACAGAAGATCGAACCTGATCCGTCAAATGCATCAATCCTTTTGACGGAAAGCGGCGGGTACAGACTATCGCTTTAAGGAGCGTGCAGCATGACAGTTACGATCTATCACAATCCGCGCTGTTCAAAATCGCGACAAACGCTGGCCCTGCTTCAGGAGCGCGGCATCGAGCCAGAAATTGTTCTTTATCTTGAGACGCCTCCATCGAAAGCACAACTGAAAAAGATTGTAAAAAATCTTGGCGCCGAAAGCGCCAGAGACATCATGCGCGTCAAAGAAGCGCCGTATAAAGACCTTGACCTTCAATCTGTAACCGCAGAATCGGCGTTGATTGACGCGATGGCGGAAAATCCGACCCTGATCGAACGCCCGATTGTAGTGAAAGGCGATAAAGCGGCCATCGGGCGCCCGCCAGAGGCTGTACTGGAAATTCTGTAGCAAGTAAGCTGCGCCTGATTTTCTGCCCGGCAATTTGGATCTGGCGGCACATGGCGAAGGTTAGGTTTAGCGCATTTGAGTTTGACGACGAAGCGCTTGAGCTTTGTTTGAACGGCCAGCGTGTTCCGTTGCCGATGAAACCGGCCTTATTGTTGAAAATTCTGCTGGACCGTGCGCCGAATGTCGTCTCTCGGTCGGAGGCGCAACGGTTCCTCTGGCCTGACGAACTTCATCGTGACGTGGATATGGGCCTCAACGCATGCGTTCGCCAACTCCGCACAGCGCTTGGCGATAACGCAGCATCGTCGAGATTCGTCGAAACCCGGCCAAAGCTCGGCTATCGTTTTATCGCCGAGATTGACAACGCGGCCTCATCGTCGGCGGTTAATCCTGAACCCGATACATCCCTTCAACGAGCTGCCGGAATAAAATGGCGCTCAAAGTCCTTTGCTGCAATCGGCGCGCTTGCGCTGATTGCTCTTGCCGCCGTCCTCTGGCCCGGTGTTGTGCAAACGGGCGATCGCTATGTTTCGATTGACGAAGGCAACGGCGCCGCCCGAGAATTTTTGATGAAGGGGCGGACACTGCTGAAGCGGGGAGGCGCTGACAATTTGCGCAAGGCGCTTCCCTATTTTGAACAGGCGGCGCTTGCAGATCCGGGTTCGGCCGTTGCGTTAAGCGGCAAAGCCCTTGCGATTCTGCGCCTCGCCGGCAGCGAGAATTACCCGCGTCGTCAGAGCTATGAAGTCGCCTTGCGCTACGCAAATGCTGCAGATGAAATCGCCCCATCGCCAGAAGCTCACGAGGTGCGTGGCTATTACGCGCTCTATGGGGAACTGAAATTCGATAAGGCGATAAAGGCGTTTGAGAACGCCGTAGCGCTCAACCCGCAATATCCGAGCGCTTACATCGGTTTGGCGTCCGCGCTCGTGGCGCAAGGAGACACGGCGACAGCCGCGGAGATGGCCGCCCGCGCCGCAGAAATTGACCCCGTCAGCTTCACAACGCGATCGGATCAGTGCTGGTTTTTCTACGTAGACAAACGCGCTGAAAAAGCTGTTGAAGCGTGCCGGTGGGCGATCGAACTGGACGGGCCCATGCCGTATGCGGATCTGGTGCTGGCGCTAATGCTGGATGAAGCTGCTGTGCGGGAACGCCATATGCAGAACTTTCTAGCAGCGAACGATATTGCGGTCCGGGGCGATGCATTCGCCAGCGGTTATCTTCAATGTGCTGTCGCGCAAAGCGCTGAAGGCAGGCTCAAGGCGTATGCCGTGGCGACGATGTATTCGCTTTGCGGGGACGCTGTTGCCGCTGCAGACTGGTTGCAACGCTCAATTACTGACGGCGATCGGGCCGTGTTGTTCGCGGCGGCGGATCCGCGCTTTGATCGGGTCCGGCCTTCGATACCGGACCGGCAAGCAATTATTAATGCAATGCGCCAAAGCCGCAGCTCCAGTTAGCGCAGCAAATTCAAGCCGTTATATTTTTTTGACATTTTTTTCAGGCGCCGGCCATGGCGTCAGCCCGAGAGGCGCGTAACGCCCAAAGCCATAAGTCCGCCATGCATGCAGCGTGGCGAGTGCTGGATAGGGAATGCAATATGAATAAAACCAAACGCGCCTGTGCCT
Source organism: Pseudomonadota bacterium (assembly GCA_039818925.1). Lineage (GTDB taxonomy): Bacteria > Pseudomonadota > Alphaproteobacteria > Caulobacterales > Parvularculaceae > Hyphococcus. Next base: position 2,838 of record JBCBSY010000340.1, read on the forward strand.
CGTTGATTGTTTTCGTCGCTGCATCGGCGACACTAGCTTCAGGGGGCGCCGCCGACGACACCCCTTTGCGTTCGCAAGAAGAAAAAGAGTGGCTTTCGACAAACCTTGGAATTGCAAAAGCCACTCTTTTTCT
>JBCBSY010000341.1:0-2946 GCA_039818925.1 Pseudomonadota bacterium
CGCATGGAAAATTCTGGCAGCGCCATTCGTTGCTCCTTTAGTTTTACCGCCGCGGCGCGTTGGAAATCCGGAAAGCCCGAAAGCCAGCCGAACACTTAAGGATCACGCCGCGTGAGAGATGGCGCGGCCTATACGCGCTCCAAGGCGGGCGCGCAAGGCCAAGAGGGCCAAAAATCGAGCATTTCCGGCGGTTTCCGCCGTTTTTCCCCTAGCGGGCGTAGCCATGCAGCGAAGGACGTTGTTTGGCGATCTGGTCGAGAACCTGAAGATCGCTCAAAAACGCCTCAAACTGCCGCAACGGGATCATATTGGGGCCGTCAGACGGGGCGTTGTCTGGATCCGGGTGGGTCTCCGCAAAGACCGCCGCCACGCCAACCGCCGCTGCCGCGCGGCCCAGCGTCGGCGCAAATTCACGTTGTCCGCCCGAGGTCTCGCCGGCCCCGCCGGGGGTCTGAACCGAATGGGTGATGTCAAAGACCACAGGCGCCTGCGTTTCGCGGGCCATCACCGGGATCGCCCGGAAATCGCTGATCAAAGTGTTATAGCCGAAGCTCGCCCCGCGTTCGGTCACCAGCACGTTCTCATTGCCGGCCTCACGCACCTTTGCGACCACATTTTTCATGTCCCACGGCGCTAAAAACTGACCCTTCTTGATCTTCACCACCCGGCCGGTTTTCGCCGCCGCGACAAGCAGGTCGGTTTGGCGGCACAGAAACGCAGGGATCTGGAGGACATCCGCCACCTCGGCGACAATGGCGCATTGAGACGGTTCATGCACATCGGTCACGACCGGCAAACCGGTGCGCTCACGAATTTCCGCAAACACCGAAAGCGCATCGCTGAGGCCGATGCCGCGCGCCGACGCCGCGGACGTCCGGTTCGCTTTATCAAAAGAGGATTTGTAAATAAGGTTCAGCCCGAGACGGCCGGCAATCTCTTTCAGGGCCCCGGCGCACTCCAGGGCGTGGTCGCGGCTTTCCATGGCGCAGGGACCGGCAAATACCGTCAACGGCAAATGATTGCTGATAACGATTTCGTCGCCCGATTGAGCGCTCGTTTCAGCGTTCGGCCTTTTTATCGTCACAACCGCTTCGGCGGAGGTCATGCAACGTGCTCCCATGGCTTGCGCCAGCATAGCGATTCTGGCGAAAGGTTTCATCGCCCGCGTGATCTGGCGAAGCAAGTTTCTGTGGTATCAGTCCTTTATGTCGAATGCGCTGGAAATCGCCCGATCCGTCCTTGGCCTCGAGATTAAGGGCCTGCAAGCATTGCAAGCCTCGCTCGGAGCGCAATTCACCGACGCCATCGCGCTCCTCGGCCAGGCAAATGGGCGCATCGTCGTCACCGGGATGGGCAAATCAGGCCATGTCGCCCGCAAGATCGCCGCGACGTTTTCCTCTACGGGCGCGCCGGCGCTGTTTGTGCATCCGGGGGAGGCCAGTCATGGCGATCTCGGCATGATTTCGAAAGGCGACGTCGTGCTTGCGCTTTCAAAGTCTGGCGAGACCTCAGAGCTTGGCGATCTGCTGGCCTATGCCGCCCGGTTTTCGATCCCGATCATCGCCATCACCGCGGACGCAGGATCGGCGCTCGCCAGCGCCGCTCGGGCGACGCTTGTTCTTCCAAAGGTGGAGGAAGCCTGCGGCGAGACCCTGGCGCCAACCACGTCGACCACGATGATGATGGCCCTGGGCGATGCGCTGGCGGTATCACTCCTGCGCGCCCGCGGGTTTTCGGCGAGCGACTTTCAGGGCTTTCATCCCGGCGGGCGGCTCGGCGCGGCGCTTCGCCGGGCGCGCGATCTGATGCATGGCGAGGATGTGTTGCCGTTGGTCGGCATCGGCGCGGATATATCGTCAATTGTCGACACCATCAGCAAGGGCGGGTTCGGCTGCGTCGGCGTCGTCGATGGCAACGGGCTGCTCAAAGGCATCATCACGGACGGCGATCTGCGCAGGCAGCTTCAATCAGGCGGCCTCGAACAAAAAAACGCACCAACAATGATGACTGGCAATCCGAGAACCGCCGATCCGGAAACCCTTGCAGGCGACATTCTCGCCTATATGAGCCTCAACAAAATTACAGCCCTATTTGTTGTGGAACGTGAACGGCCCGTAGGCCTCGTTCACGTACACGACTGTCTGTCGATTGGCGTTGTTTAGCGACGGCGGAAAATGCCGCTCAAAAATGCTGACGGTTTTCGATGCGGTTCTTCGTCCAATTCTGCATCGCCCTGCACTTCCGGTTCCTCGGCATTGTCGAACCTGCGCACAACCGGCCCCTTCGATGGTTCAGGTGACGCCGCGACCGTTTCGCCAGACAATTCCCTAACCGGCATCCGCTCCGCCAATTGCGCCGTAAATGCTTCATGACGCTCAGCAATATCAGCCGACGCCCGCTCGACATCCGCACTCATCGCACGCAGTTCTGCGACCTGCCGCTCCTGCGCTGCAAACAGATCGCTCGCCTCGTTTTGCATACGGCGCGCCGAGGCTGCAGACCGCATCGCCATCACACATAACGCGATAGAGGATACAAACAGCAATATCGTGATTGTAAAAAGTCCCAGCTGCCCGATCAGGAACTCATTGGAAAAAAAACCGTTTGAACCGAACAAAGAGAGATTGTCTTCAACCGTCATGCCTACCCCTTAACATCCCCATTCGCGGCAGTCCGCTGCCGAACCCGCTCAACCGTCACCGTCTTGTGACTAAATAACAGGCTACTGGCATATTTCCGCCGGGTCCACCCAAAGACTGTATTTCTCCTATGTCCGAAAATCCCGTCATCGTCTGGTTCCGCAACGACCTACGACTCGAAGATAATCCAGCCTTTGCCGCGGCCGCAAAATCGGGCTTGCCCGTCGCGCCGGTTTTCATTCTAGACGAAACCATTTCGCACGCGCCCGGCGCCGCCTCGCGCTGGTGGCTTCATCACAGTCTCGCC
>JBCBSY010000342.1:0-2944 GCA_039818925.1 Pseudomonadota bacterium
TCGTTGAAATCGTCGAAAGAAAAGTCCTTTTTGACGGCGTCGCGGCCATCCACCGGCGCCCAGCCTGGATTATTCTTCAAAAACGCCGCGCGGGCTTCTGACCCAAGTTTTTCGACCATTTTCAGTTTCCCTTTTCACCGGTTCGCCAACGCATTTAGGGCCGCCGGCCGGATTTGTCATGTCCTTCCCGGACGAGCTTCCTTCAGCTCCGCACGACCTGCGTCAGTTTTGTAATTGACAATCATTATCATGAAATCTAAGGCAGAGTAATTGATAATCATTCTCATTACTTGGGGCATAATCATGAAATGTTTGCGCTTGCTCGGTTCAGCCGGTGTCGTTGCGCTTCTGGCGGCGACAAACGTCAGCGCCGAAGATGCGATTGAAGTTGCTGATCCCTACAACGGTATCGACATTCTCACCGTTGTCGGCGTGGCGCGGAATGCCGGCGATGTCGCCGGCGCCGTCACTTACATCACGCCGGAAAAACTCGAAATCCATAGCTACACCGACATCAATCGCATCTTGCGTCAGGTGCCCGGCATCAACCTCCAGGAAGAAGACGGCTACGGGCTGCGTCCAAATATCGGTCTGCGGGGATCGGGCCTCGACCGGTCTTCGAAGATCGTCATCATGGAAGATGGCGTGTTAATGGCGCCGGCGCCTTACGCGGCGCCTTCAGCTTATTACTTCCCGCTTGCCAACCGGATGAACGCGGTTGAAGTGACCAAGGGACCAGCGACCGTGAAATACGGGCCGAACACCACGGCCGGCGCCATCCAGTTTTTTTCAACGCCTATTCCCGATGAGCCTTCCGCGCATATCACCGCGTTCGCCAGCAGCCAGGACCGTTTCCTGACCCACGCCTGGGCCGGCGGACGGTTCACGGTTGAACAGTTGCCGTTCGATCTCGGCGTTTTGGTTGAGACCTATCAGGATAACGCCGAAGGCTTCAAAGAACTTGAAAACGGCGACACCGGATTTCGACTTCAGGATTATATCGGCAAGCTCGGTCTCTTTTCGAAAGACGGCGCAAGATACGCTCAAAGCCTGGTATTCAAATTTCAGTATAGCGATGAACGCTCCGATGAAACCTATCTTGGGTTGACGCAAGGCGATTTCGAACAAACGCCTTATCTTCGTTATAACGCCAGTCAGCTCGATCAGATGAATACGGAGCACTACACCTATCAGCTGACCCACAATATCGAGCTGAGCAATTCCGTTGAAGTCACCACAATCGCCTATAATACGGAGTTTGCGCGCAACTGGGAAAAGCTCGATCGTTTCGATAACTCAGATGCGTTCTTCACCGGCGGCAGCGCCTGCAACAGCCTCAACGAAATCCTGGTCGACCCTGCAACCTGCTCAACAGAATTCCAGGTGTTGGTCGGCCCCGCAGGTTTCACCAGTCCGGATGATGTTCTCGGCATTCGCCAGAATAACCGCTCCTATTATGCAAAAGGCATTCAAAGCGCGGCGAAATTCACCTTCGATGCTCTCGGTTTTGAACATGATGCGGTTTTTTCGGTTCGCTATCACGAAGACTCCGTCGATCGCTTTCAGGAGCAGGATCAATACCGAATCGATAATGGCGTCGTCGTAAAAACCACCGACAACGCCCCCGGGACCCAAGCCAACCGTCTTTCCAAAGCGGAAGCGCTTTCAATTTATGTGGAAGACACCTTGCGCCGCGGGGCCGTCGCCATCACCGCGGGCTTGCGCTTTGAGTCAGTTGATACGCGCCAACGGCGCTGGAACACGCCCGACCGCACGCTTGCGCCGGACAGCATTCGCCGGAATTCCTATGACATCATTTTGCCATCGCTGGGCGTTCTGGTCGATGTCACCGATAATCTCTCGCTGCTCGCCGGCGTGCATCGTGGCTTTGCCGCCGCATCCGTTTCTTCCAGCACCCAAGACCCGGAAGAATCGGTCGCCTATGAGGCGGGCGCGCGCTTCGCCAATGGCTTGTTCAGCATCGAGGCTATTGGCTTTTTCAACGACTATTCAAACCTGATTGCCGAATGCACTAACTCCACCGGCGGCAGCGAGTGCACGATCGGTGAAACCGACAATGCCGGCGAAGCCGATGTCTACGGTCTTGAGTTTGTTGCGTCCGCCGATCTGGTGGATCTATTTGATCTTCAAGGCGGGCTAAGCTTTCCGCTGGCGCTGACCTACACCTATACGCAGACGGAGTTTCAGAACACGGTCGACAGCGACATCTTTGGCGACATAACCGCCGGGGACGAATTGCCTTACGTGCCTGATCATCAGCTTTACCTTTCGGCCGGCGTCAATGGCGCGCGCTGGGGCGTGACTGCGGATCTCAATTATCTGAACCGGTCGCGTGCAGTGCCCGGTCAGGGCGCGATCCCCTTGCTGGAAGAAGTTGACGCCCGAACCATCGTTGATCTGGCGGCGTATTACGAAATCGCCGACGGCGTCCGGCTACGGTTGCGAGTCGAAAACCTGTTTGACGACGTCTATGTCGCGGCGCGCCGTCCCTATGGCGCGCGTCCCGGCAAGCCGCGAGAGATTTTCGGCGGCCTCAGCATCGATCTTTAAATATAGAACACCTTCGATTTGGTCGAACAGAAAAGGGCCGCTCTGATGAGCGGCCCTGATCTTTAAAAGCTAACCCTTTTCGGGGCGCGATTCCTCAAGCCAGTAGGCCTCAAGATCTAAAAATCTGGTGGTTATACAACGCTCGAAGGCTGCCCCGAGACGCGCATTTCCCACAAAGACCTCATTGGCTTTCTGAAATCACTCGACATCGGACCACCTCCTCTCGTTGATTGAAACCTAAGGTAATAATGATCTGCGTTATTGATCTTGGCAAGGGGCTATTGGTTAACGAACGAAGCAGAAACTTCGATCCTCACCGCAGCTTTTTTCAAGAAGGCCTGGCATCAAACGCCGGGCCTTTCTTCATGAAAAA
>JBCBSY010000343.1:0-2931 GCA_039818925.1 Pseudomonadota bacterium
CTGAAACGCGATCGCGTTCGCATCCCGTTTTATGTCCCGCTTGCATTCGGCGCCGCGCCATCAAAAGAGAAGCAGCGCATCGCTGCCCGACTATGCCGATGTCACTCGATAAAATTCAAATAAAATACGTGTAAGGATGAATTGGAATTAATGTTACACAAAAGACAGAGTTTAGCTTTCGTCTTTGTAACCTGCGGCGCGTTCGGCGCTCGGGAAAAACAAAAACGCCAGCATCAAGATGTAAGGCGCGTAATCCCAACTCAACGCCAGCGCCCAGACATCGGAGAAAATGTTGGCGTGTTTTAAAACCGCGTCGCGCGGCGTCAGGGTTGAAAGTCCCGGAATGAATTCCGCATCGACAATGGCTTGCGCGCGGGAAATGCGCTCCGGCTCTGCCGGCGGCGGGGGCGGGTTGAAAAGCTCGGTAAAAATATCGAGCCCGCGCGCCGGAGAGAGTTCCGCCGCGGATTTGATCGGCGGCGCCGGCTTCTGGCGTTTCTGTCGGCTGATCAGGGACCTCAGCGCGCTTTCAACATCGTCCGCATAACGGTCAATCGCCTCGCGCTGGCTTGGCGTAATGCGCGCGCCCACCGGCTGCGGATTGGCGCGATCAAAATTCGCAAGCTGCTGGTCGAGCAGGCGTTCAATACGTTTGTCGTGGCGCCAGCGATTAAGTGTCGAAGCGAAATCATTGAAAGCCGTTTCAAATTCGCGGTTCCAGCGGTCCACATTGTCATAGGCGCTGCGCGACAGGAGCCGTTTCAGGTCATCGGTGCGCGCCGCGCAGATTTGCGGATCGTAAGGGTCGGCGCCGGAGGGGTCGGGCGCGGCGATGATCCCGGCGACGCTTTCTTCAAGGCCGCGATACCAGTCCGCAAGCCCGATGAAGTAATCGGTGACGGCGCCGGCGCCGGCCGCGCCCGACTGCGCGCCGCCATCGCGTTCCGATTGCGCAACCCGGGTGACGTCGTTCACCGATAGCCGCAAATCTTCGAGAAAGAGAAAATCACGCTGACGCCAGGCAGTAATGCCGGCGCATTCCGCGGCGAGGCGGTCAATCTCGCTGGTATAGGTGTGACGCACGGCATCGACGCCGCCAATGCCGACAACCGTGGTCCAGGTGGAGACGAAAAACAGGATCGCCGCCAGCACCGGCACGACAATAAAAAGTTTGAAGGCGCGTTCTATAAAGAAAAGCGCGTCTGCAATGACGCCATCGCCGACACCGCGAAACCAGTCGCGGTTACGCACGAATTCGGCGCCGCCGACCCAGATCGCCACCGCCAGACAGAAAACGAAGACGCCAAAGGCCGGCGGCAGAACGGCATTGCGGAAGAAGTCTTCAGACTCTTGCGAGGTGATGAGGCCGAAGCCGATGGCGGAACTGACGGCGCTGAAAAAACCAGCGGTTACCGCGACCACCACAAATAGCCGGTTAAAGAGCGAGGAGCCTTTCAGCCGCCGGGAGGTCAGCACCATAAAGAGGAGCGCGCCAATCAGCGCGATCACCCCGCTGGCGCCGGCGATGGCGGTCATGGAAAACCCGGCGATCTCAATGGGTCCGTCCTGCGCGACGGCTGTGGAAAAACCGCTGAGCGCCGCCGCCGCGCCCGCAATTGCAAAGCCCCCGCTTTTGAAGAACTGGCCTTTGCACAATTGCCGCCCCATTCGCCACCCCAATCAGGCCGGCCCCGACCGGCTCAAGCTCGGCGGATCGCCGCCGCCTTTGTTCAAGGCATTTTCAGGGACCCCCGCAGACGGCGCTGGTCGTCGCGCCTGAAGTCGATGCTAGCACGGAAAAAAAACGGGTGGATAGTTGTCCCCGGCTTTTCTTGCGGGCTTATGATAAGGCGGTGAAACTAACGGCCAAAGGGATGGCTGCGGCAATTTCCGGCTTGGATGTTGCGGCGCCGCGCTCTAAGGCATGATACCCGTCCGGCAAGGGCATATCGGTATTGAACGAGAGACAAGCGGGAGCGCCCATGAGCGGCAATACGAAGTGGGTTTATTCTTTCGGCGCCGGCGGCGCAGAAGGCGATTCGTCCATGCGCAATCTGCTTGGCGGCAAGGGCGCCAATCTGGCGGAAATGGCGAGCCTCGGCCTGCCTGTGCCGCCGGGTTTTACGATTACGACCGAGCTGTGTTCCGCCTTTTACGCCAATGACCGGCAATATCCGCCAGAACTGCGAGCGCAGGTGGACGCGGCGCTGGAAAAGATCGGCGAGCATGTCGGCATGCGCTTCGGCGACACGGCTCGCCCGCTGCTGGTGTCCGTGCGATCGGGCGCGCGCGCCTCAATGCCGGGCATGATGGATACGGTGCTGAACCTCGGTCTTAATGACGACACGGTCGCGGGCCTTGCCAAGCTCGCCGGGGATGAGCGCTTTGCTTATGACAGCTATCGCCGGTTCATCCAGATGTATTCCGACGTGGTGCTGGAGGTTGATCACCACGCCTTTGAGGAGCAGCTGGAAACCTACAAGGAAGAGCAGGATTATTTTCTCGATACGGAAATGACGGCGGAGGACTGGAAAACAGTTATCGGCGGATACAAGAAAGTCGTCGAGGAAGCGCTTGGAAAACCGTTTCCGCAAGATCCGCAGGAACAGCTTTGGGGCGCCATCAGCGCCGTCTTTGGTTCCTGGCGCAATGACCGCGACCGTGACCGTGCGTTCGGAGGGCACCATGTCACCGCCGGCAAATATGCCAGCCCGACCCGTCATCATGTTTGGATCGACGATGACGGTCCCGTCCCTTTCGAACGCTATGTCATCGACGGTCTTCAGAAAGCTGGTGTCGGTGTCTTGGCCAAGAGCCATGATCAGGTCATCGGCCTCCAGCGTTTCGAATTCGCCCGTCGGGTGCGGCCGGCCATCCTCGCCGATTTCCATAACCTCGACGGTGATTTCGGTCTGATCGATGGATTTGATC
>JBCBSY010000344.1:0-2906 GCA_039818925.1 Pseudomonadota bacterium
CTGACACACCCATGCCTCTAGGACATGCACGCCGGACAAAATGGGTTTGGATAGAAGGGTGAGAATCATGAAAGCGGGTCTGCTTCTGGCGCTGCGTGCAAGCACGGGCACATTGTTGATTATCTGGGGACTGATTAAAGTGATGGCTCCCGAGATGGCCATTGGCGTTTCGGATAGATATTACGCCAGCATATTGAGCGGGGAAGCTTTGCAGTTCGCCCTTGGCGCAGGGCAGATCACGCTTGGCGCGCTTGTCATTCTCGGTCTTTTTCGGGTTATTGTTTATCCCTTGCAGGCGCTTGTTCTGGTGGGCGGCGCGCTGGCGATCTGGAAATATCTTCTGGATCCGCTGGGGTTATATTTTCTTACCGAGGAAACGAGGCGCGTTCTGTTCTTTCCCTCAACCACCGTCGCCGTTGCAACGCTGATCATGCTTGCCTTCAAAGCCGATGATCGGTTTGCGCTTGATCACATGTTTTCGCGGCGCTGAAAATACGTTCCCAGTCTCACAGCGTGACGGCGAACCGTTTTGTTGGCGCGACAAACGCCGCCATTCTCCTGTAGGAATGGCCGCGCCGCGTTCCTATATAACCTCTGTCTAATGGAGGCGCGGCATGTATCCTGAACACCCATTGCGCGATGAGCGGTCGATTTCGGTTGTGGCGCTGACCTTGAACATTTTGTGGCTGGCGCTCGGCGGCGCCGTCGCAGCGCTTGGCTGGTTTGTGGCGGCGCTGTTTATGGCAATCTCGATCATCGGCCTGCCCTGGGCGCGCGCCGCTGTGGATAACGGCGTTTACACCTTGTGGCCGTTCGGGGCGAAACCGGTTGCCCGCGATATTCTTTATGGCGATGAAATCGGCACCGGCCCGCTTGGGTTTCTGGGCAACATCATCTGGCTTGTCCTCGCTGGCTGGTGGCTGGCGCTCGGCCATGTGGTTGCGGCGTTGTTTCTCGCCATCACCATCATTGGCCTGCCTTTCGCCTGGGCGCATCTGAAGCTCGCAGGCTTTGCACTGTGGCCGATCGGTCGGACGCTCGCCCATAGCGAGCTTCGCCGCCGGGCCTACTGAAGGTGTGAGGAAGAGAACACGCGCGCCGATTTTCTTCCCCGAAGCGGCGCCAGCACCACATAAAAGCTATGAAGCGGCGCGAAAAAGCGCTGATCCCATCAAAATGCCCCTACCGGGTCGGCTAAGCCCGGGTTAAAAAACACTTATGAGATTGTCGTGGCACATCGCCCGGCTGGCTGGGGCCGCCGCCGGAATGGGGATGATGACGGCCGCCTTGGGGGCGGACGGACAGATCCCCGCCGCTGTGAACACCGGCAAGGCCTGGGAGGTCTACAAGACCGCGTGGTCAGCCGAAGACGAGGCGGGATACGCCGCCTTTGTCACCGCAATCGGCCGCTCAAACTGCTCGTCGCTCGACGCCTGCCTGAAAGACGAGGCCAATCCTTATCGTTCTGACGTCGACCCGGATTTGCCCGGCGACTGCGCTGACATGGCCTATGTGCTGCGCGCCTATTACGCCTGGAAAAATGGCCTTCCCTTTTCGTATCAGAACGTCATGCGGACGGCGGATGGGTCGCGGCAGGATTTGCGCTATTCCACCGAAGGCAATGTCGTCGCCGGTCGCCGGCAGATCATAAACTCCATCAACAACGCGCCGGCTTTCCTTTCCCGCATCGGCGGCGAAGTCTCCACCGCCATGTTTCGAACCCACCCGGAAACAGGCGGCGGTCGGCGCCATGACGATTTTTATCCGGTTAAAATTGAGCGCGGCACCGTCAAAGCCGGGGTGCTTGCCTATGACATCTACGGTCATGTGGGCATTGTCTATGACGTGCTTGAGAACGGGCGCATTCTGGTGGTCGCATCGCACCCGGACAATTCGGTCACCCGCACGACGTATGGTCCGAACTTTATGCGCTCCAAGCCTGCACTGGGCGCAGGCCTGAAAGGCTGGCGACCTATTTATGTGACTGGCGCGCAGATAGACGAAGACGGCTCCCTGCTGGGCGGCAAACTCAGCGCTGCAGGCAATGACGCTATCGCAGACTTTTCAATGGAGCAGTATTTTGGCTCCGAACCACACCCTTCCGGCATCTGGCATTATGGCGAATTCCGCCACCAAGGCCGCACGCTGAAGTTTTACGACTACGTCCGGCGCAAATTGGCGGCGCCTGATTTCACCTATAACCCGGTCGAAGAATTGCGCTTCGGGCTTCAAACAATTTGCGGCTCCCTGAAAGCGCGCAAGGTCGCGGTCGACGCCGCCTACACGTCGCGCATCCACCTGAAGCCGCACCCCAACATACTACCGCCGAACATTTTCGGCACATTCGGCGAATGGGAAGAGTATTCAACACCTTCACGAGATGCGCGGCTCAAGGTCAGTTTCATCGAGTTGCGACGCGATATGCAAAAGCTGGTTGAAGCCGTGAAAGAGCGCGCGCCCGGGGTCTCTTACGAAGGCGACGATCTGGCTGGCGATCTCGTTGCGGCGTTTGAGGAAGAAAAAAACGCTTGCACCTTCACTTACTGGCGATCGGACACGACCCGGGTGCGCCTGAACCTGGCGCACGCGATGGAGCGGTTGTGGTCGATGTCTTTCGATCCTTATCATTGCCCAGAGCGGCGATGGGGCGCCGATGGCGCCGAGCTTGAAACGTGTACGGACAGCGATCTCAAGGCACAGTGGTACAACGCACAGCGGTTTTTGCGCTACCAGGCGGAGCGGACATACGACGTTCGCATGGATTTCAGGCTGAATGAGCTGAAACCGCCGATGCTGGCGGCCCCGGAAGATGGCGGGCTGGGGGTCGAGGCGCCGGCGGATGCGGATATTCGCGCCTATCTCTACGGGCTGGCGGGGCCGGTCCTCGCCCATTCTGAAGGCGAGGG
>JBCBSY010000345.1:0-2904 GCA_039818925.1 Pseudomonadota bacterium
CTTTATCATCCAGTTCCCGAACCGCCGCCGACCCACATTCAGGGCAGACATGGGGCATCGTAAAAGCGGCCGACCGTCCGGCGCGATCTGGATCGAGCACACGCAGGACTTGAGGAATAACATCGCCCGCCCGTTGGATTTCCACTTGATCGCCTTCTCGCACGTCCAGGCGTTCAATTTCTTCTTCATTGTGAAGCGTGGCATTCGATACGACAACGCCGCCAACCGTGACCGGTTTCAGTCGCGCCACCGGCGTGAGTGATCCTGTACGCCCGACTTGAATATCAATCGCCTCAAGCGTTGTGATTGCTTTCTCAGCTGGAAATTTATGAGCAATCGCCCAGCGCGGCGCGCGGCTGACGAAACCAAGTCTTTGTTGCCAATCGAGCCGATCGACTTTGTAGACGACGCCATCAATGTCATAGCCAAGGTCCGCGCGTTTCTTGACCATGTCCTGATAGGCGGAGAGCAAACCCGCCACGGATGCGTGGGGATGAAACAGATCATTGGTCTGAAACCCCCAATCGGCGAGCTTCTGGACAGCTTCATATTGTGTTTCCGCAAAGGACGAAGAAAGGTCGCCCCAGGCATAGGCGTAGAATTTCAAGGGACGCTGCGCCGTCACCGCAGGGTCTTTCTGACGTAAGCCACCCGCCGCGGCATTTCGTGGATTCATATACAGTTTGCGCCCAGCCTCGGCCTCGGTTGCATTCAGGGCGGCGAAATCGGCGTCAGACATGTAGACTTCGCCGCGAATCTCGATGCGATCAGGCCAACCCGCGCCAGCCAATTGATCGGGAATATCGTCAAGCGTGCGCGCATTCGCTGTCACGTCTTCGCCGATCCGCCCATCACCACGTGTTGCCGCTTTGACCAACCGCCCCTTTTCATAAGTCAAACTTAAAGATAGGCCGTCAATCTTGGGTTCGGCCGTAATGACCAACTCTTCGTCAACTGAGAGGCCAAGGAAGCGCCGAATGCGGTCAGCAAAATCCTGCACGTCCTCGTCAGAAAATGCATTATCGAGCGACAGCATTGGAACGCCATGCTCAATCTTGCCAAAGCCATCACTGACCGGGGCGCCGACTCGATCGCTTGGGCTGTCAGAACGTTTCAAATGTGGGAAGCGGGTCTCAATCTCGAGATTGCGGCGCCGCAAGCGGTCATATTCCGCATCTGTCAAATGCGGCGCATCATCGCCATAATAGCTCGCATCGGCGAGCTTCAATTCGGTGACCAGTCGCGCCAATTCCTTGCGCGCTTGGTCTTCGGTGAGTGCGTCTACCGCAATGTCTGCATTCATGCCGCCTCCAGCAGTTTCAATGCGGCGGCACGCGCCTCATTGGTAATGCTGGAGCCTGACAACATTCGAGCGATTTCTTCAAGTCGTTGACCGTCATCTAATTGTGCAACCTGGCTGGTAGTCTGACCATCTGCGTCTGCATCCTTAAGCACACGCCACTGCCGGTCCGCCGCGGACGCCACTTGCGGGCTATGTGTGACCGCGAAGACCTGCCTTTCGCTGGAAAGGCGGGCCAGCCGTTCACCAATGGCTGCAGCCACAGCGCCGCCAACGCCTTGATCGGCTTCGTCAAAGATGAGCGTGCAGGCTTGTCCCGTCTGGCTAAGCGCGCATTTCAATGCCAGGGAGAAACGCGCCAACTCGCCGCCTGATGCGATGGCTTTGAGCGGACCAAAACCCGCACCCGGATTTGTTTCGACTTCGAACGTCGCCCGTTCCAGGCCTTTCGCGCCGCTTTCATCTTCTGAGATAGGCGCAAAAGTAACGTTCACTTGTACACGCCCAAGATGTAAGGGTTCAAGTTCGGTATGGATCGCTGTTTCAAGCAAAGCGGCTTGTTTATGTCTCTTCTGGCTGAGACGCTCAGCTGTTTTGCGCCAGGCGGCCTCAGCGTCTCGCTCGCTCTGGCGCGCCCGATCAAGCGCCTCTGAGTCAGAATTGCAGAGCGCCAATTCCCGCTCATACCGGTCCAGAGTTTCAGCCAGATGTTCTGGCATACAATCATACTTTCGCGCCGCCGCACGCAAAGCAAACAAACGCGCTTCTACGGTCTCCAGCCGCGTTGAGTCATGCGCGGCGTAGCGCGACAGCGTGTCGACTGCGGTATTGGCTTCTGCCAACTCAATCAGTGTCCGTTCCAAGGCATCAGATGCTGCGCCTGCAACATCTCCGACCCCGGACTCTAACGTCTCCAAGCCGGGCACCCTGACAATGCGATCGACGGCTTTAGCCGATTTCATGAGCGCGGTTTCAAGTTTCGGATCGCGCAATGCTGTTGCCGCTTCTTCAATCGCTTCGCTGATCCGCTCTGATTGTAGAAGTGCGCCGCGTTGTGTCGAAAGCGCTTCCAGTTCGCCCGCCTCTACGGAGAGCTTTGATAAGTCCTCGACCGCAAATGTGAGCCATTCCTGATGCTCCTTTGCCTTCTGCACGGTGTCTTCAAGCGTGAGCCGATCCGACCTTTTCTGCTCATATAGACGCCACTGCTCGGTGCATTTGGACACGGCCCCTTCCAGACCCGCAAATGCATCCAACAAATCGAGGTGGGTTGACGGACGCATCAGTCCCGACGCCGCATGCTGACCGTGTATCTCCACCAGTCCTTCGCCGAGTTCGGCAAGAATAGCCGCCGCCACAGGCTGGCCGTTGATAAACGCCCGAGAAGGTCCAGACACCGATACGGTGCGACGCAAAAGCAAAGTCGCTTCCGGATCGTAATCCAGTCCGTGTGACTCCAATACGGACCAGGCTGCATGATCGGCTTCGAGCGCGAACTCCGCCGTAATGCTCGCCTGGTCCGCACCAGCGCGCACTTGTTTGCGATTTACTGGACCGCCCAACACAAGGCTGATCGCGTCCAAAATGATGGATTTGCCCGCGCC
>JBCBSY010000346.1:0-2888 GCA_039818925.1 Pseudomonadota bacterium
TCGGTCCCTTGGTGATCGCCGCCAAATAGGATGCCTCAGCGATAGTCAGCTCGGCCAGGGATTTGTCAAAATAGTTGAGCGCCGCCGCCGCAACACCGTAAGAGCGGTTGCCGAGATAAATTTCATTCAGATAAAGCTCAAGGATGTGATCCTTAGTGTAAGTGCGCTCCATCTTCCGGGCAATGAGCATCTCGCGAAGTTTGCGCTCGATGCGTTGCTCGCTGGTCAACAAGAAGTTCTTTGCGACCTGCTGCGTAATTGTTGAGCCGCCCTCCAGCCGCCGCCCTTGCAGGACATTGCCGATGTTCGATAGCTGCGCGCGCACGAGACCGCGAAAATCAAGGCCGGAATGTTCGTAGAAGGATTTGTCCTCAGCGGAAACGAATGCCTGTTTCACGTGAACGGGAATAGATTCGATCGGCACGAACAAGCGCCGTTCGCGCGCGAACTCCGCGACTAACGATCCATCGCCTGCATAAACGCGCGTTGTAACCGGCGGCGCATAGTCCGCGAGTTGCTGATAGTCAGGTAAATCCTGGTTGAGTTGGTTCAGATACCAGGCGGCAAAGCCCACCGCGCCGATCAGCGCCACAGCGCCCGCGGAGAAAGCGAACCCCGCGAATTTCATTGCTGACATAAAAACTCCCCCACCGCCTGATGACCCGCCGGCGTCGGGCGCCAATGTCTCGGGTTCAGGCGCCGCCCGGCGCTTAGGCGCAGAAAGCGGTGCGGCGCTTTTCTGCACCGGCTCTTCATTATCAAGCGCATCTTCCTCGCTTAGCACCACCGCGTCATCGGGATCTTCGTTGCTAGGCCTAGTCTCCGAGGGGTCGGCAGCGACGTCCGTCTCCTCGTCCTGCGGCGCGGTATCGTCACTGCCGGCGTGCTGGCTTTCGAACATATCGTCTTTGATGGGTTCGCTCGCATCGCCCGCGCCGGCTTTGTCAGAGACTTTTCCCGCCGTCGATTCCTGATCGGCTGGATCGCCAAAGGAAAGCCGCCCGTCATTGCGCGGCTTGCCGTCAAGATCGTCGTTTTCGTGATCGCTCATATGTTCTTACGCTATCCTACCGAGAGCCTCGCAGAGGCCTCCCCACCCTTACAAGCAACGTTTTACCGCATAATTTGGACAGCAGCGAGGCGCAAGAGCGTCATTATCCCCTCATTTTGGTAAGGATTCCGCCTATTGACCGGCGGCCGGGCTCAGCCGTGCATGGCGCTCCACCGCTTTTGCATCGAAATAGGCGTCGATCGATTTGGCCACCGCGGTCATCACTCGCTTGCGCCAGACCGGCGAGATCAGATTGGCTTCATCCTTGGCATTGGAAATAAACGCCATTTCCAGCAGCACCGCCGGCACATCCGGCGCCAGCAACACCCGAAAATCCGCCGTCCGGTGCGACCGGTTCAGCATTGGCGTTTTGCCGGTCAGATTTTCAACCAATAGCTGAGCCAGCCTGGACGAATTTGTCATTGTCGTATCTTGCGCCTTGTCGAGAAGGATATCCCCGACAACCGAATCGAATTGCTTCAGGTCGAGATCATAAGCGTGATAATTTCCCTCGGATTTGGCGAGCGTGGCGGATCGGGCGGTTCCCTCTTCAGAAAGCGTATAGACAGATGCGCCTCGCACCTGCGGCTGTTTCAGGGCATCCGCATGCAACGAAATAAAGAGATCGGCGCCGGCTTCGCGCGCCATGGCCTCGCGCCTGTCGGGCCGGATTGTTTCGTCACCGGTGCGAGTCAGAACCACCTCGTAACGGCCCCTTTCCTCCAGAAAGCTTTTCAGCTTCTTCGCGGCGAGAAGATTGACGGTTTTCTCAAGGGTGCCGCTTTGGCCCTGCGCACCCGGATCCCGTCCGCCATGACCGGGATCGATCACGACCACCCACTTTTCCGCCGTTGCGGCAAGCTGATCTTTGCGCGAAGGCGCCGGCGGCGCGTTAAATGTAGAAGGCGCCTCACCCGTCGACGTTTGGGCCGCCGTCATCATCGGCTCCGCGGTCGCCTGTTCAATAATCGCAGTCAAATCGCCGTATTGGCTCGGCAGGCTAGCGAGAAACGCCGGTTTATCGGCGGTCAAAAGGTCAACGACCAGCCGGTGCTTGGTAACGCCGTCCTTGGGCTCCAAAACGAATATCTCTTTGATCTTGGCGGTTTTTTTGAAACTCAGGACGGCGCGATAGCCCTGTTGGCGTTTTAAGAACGTGACTTCTGCGATATGGCCTTTACCCGGACGCGCCGCGGTCGAGCCCGGTTGAAGCGACGCAAAATCCACAAATATCCGCCCAGCGCCCGTTTCATCGCCAGAAACCTCAAAATCCGGCGCGCCCTGGAGATCGAACACCACCCTGGTGGCGTCGCCATTGGGTCCGAAACGAATATCAAGCAGTTCAGCGGCGCGAGCAGGCGCGGCAACGACGAGCGCAGCCAGCAAGCCGACAGCACACAATCGCACAAGCTGTTGCATGGTCTTGAAAAAACCGGCCATTGCCGCCCATCCATACACAATGCGCCGACCTGCAGAACCGCAAACCGCCGCAAAAATCCGCCTGTCGCCCCGAAATGCCGCTTTCTAAGCGGCTTTCAAGGTTTTATCGCCCGCATTCTGATTTAACCAGCATTAACGCTGCGTTAATCATTGATGCTTTTTTCCAAGCTAACACTGAGTCGGCGTTAACCATGGGTTTTCTTTTTCCCCGCACTCATGCATGGTCAAATATCGCTTGCGCCCGGTCGAACTATCGGTCAAACGCTAAGCGTTGATGCGAGGCTGTCCGAACCCTATCTGCAAAACAGGAACAGATTGCAGAAGCCCCGGACCAAGTCCTTGGCATCGCAACAGAATTTTTCCGGAAGTGGCGGGATTTCAAGCCTTTCCAGGAATT
>JBCBSY010000347.1:0-2883 GCA_039818925.1 Pseudomonadota bacterium
GGATCGAACTCGATACTCAAGATCGGTTCGCCGTCATCGGAATTCACATCGACCGTAGCCACGCCGGGAATGGCTTCCAGTTCCGGCGCAATCCGTTGTTCCGCAAATTCACTGAGACGTGCGCCGGTGTCGGAGTTGTTTGGCAGGCGTTGCAGAAACAGGAAGATCAGCGTTTCGCCAGCATCGCCCCCGCCGCCGCCGGCGTTGATTCGGGGCCGGTCCGCGTCGGCAGGCAGGCCGCGCACCTGCTGCATGCGCGCGTTCACTTCCGAAAACGCCTTGTCCATGTCGGTGCCAAGTGCGAATTCAAGCGAGATCCAGGCCCCGCCCGGATTTGACCAGGACTGCATGACTGTGACCCCGGGGATGCCTCGTAGTTCGCGTTCGATCGGTTCCGTGATTTCGCTTTCGACTTCACGCGGGGATGCGGCGCGCCATCCGGTCCAAATTCCGATCTGTGGGCGTTCAATCGCCGGGAAGAGTTGCACCGGCAAACGCGAGACAGACAGTGCGCCCAGAAGCGTAATCATGGCGAGGACAACCGCCGCCGCCGCCGGATTTTTCAGGCAAAGCCGTGTGAGCCCCATAGATTAAGCTCCCAATACTGTCTGTGTGTTGACCAACGTCTCGCGGTTGAGGTGTTGACGGCGGCGCACCCGTAAGGGCGCAGAATTTTACAATGCTGCTACGAGTGTCACTCTTTTGTCGGGTTGGTGCATCTGCTTATCGACCAAACGCCTGACAGATGCGGTGAGTTGAGCCGTGCAAAGCAGGGTTTGCAACGCGGAAAACTCTTAACGATTGCCTTGCGTGTTTTCGAGCTCGCGTCGGCGCTGTTCGATTTCCGCAAGCTCAAGCTCAAGGCTTTCTTTCGCATTGCGAATGGATTGTTCGCGGCGTTCAAGTTTCTCGCGCTCACTGAGCAAAGCCGTGCGCTCGCGCTCCCACTCGCGTTCGGCCTGTCTGATTTCACGCTCTGCTTCGCGGTGCAATTCTTTCAGCTCCGCTTCGCGTTCACGCTGAAGCTCGCGCACTTTGCGGCGCCATTCACGTTGTTCTTCGGCGCGCTCCAGCTCTGCTTCGCGCAAGCTTTCATAGGCTTCACGCCGGGCTTCAGCGGCGCCCTCAAGATCTTCGCGCACGCGTTCCATCGCCCGCGCCGCCTCGCGCATGGCGTCCTTTTGTTGGTCGCGGAGTTCTTCAATTTCTTCCTCGCTAAGCCGCGCCTCCGCCACGAGTGATGACATGTCCGGTAGGACGACCTGAAACTTGGCAAGGTCCTTCAGCCGCATTCGCTGTTTTTCGAACATCCGGGCGAGGTCTTCAGCGCCGTCAAATCCATCAAGTTCGAGTTCATTAAACCGCAAAGTCACACCGTCCAGGTCATTGAACGCCTCGAAATTCTTGAACTGTTTGCGCAGATGTTTATCGAGCTGAGTTCGTTTGCGCTCGTTTTTGCGGGCCTTCTTTTCATCCAACGCTTTTGGCGCATTTTCCGCCTGCGCATGTTCAACCCAGGTCGCTTCCACTGGCGCGGGCGGTGGCGCAATCGCAACTGGCGGCGCTGACGCGATCTGGACGTTGCGTGTGGTTTTGGCGGCCGCTTTCTTTCTTGGCGATGGCAGGGCGGCATTCGGCATCACGATCGGTTGTGGGTCAATCGTTTCGCCGTTTGAAATGATTTCAAAATGCAAGTGTGGCCCGGTAGACCTTCCGGTGGAGCCAACCGCGCCGATAGGCTCTCCGGCATCGACCCGGTCACCCTTGCTGACGCTATAGCTGTCAAGATGCGCATAACGGGTCACGAGCCCATGGCCATGGTCAATGACAACGACCTTGCCCCACGCATCGCTGCCGCGATAACGCTTTGTCGCTTCAATGACCTTGCCGGCGCCGGCCGCCAGCACGGGTGTTCCTTTTTCCGCTTTGATATCGATCCCTTCATGCGATTTGCGCTCTTCGCCCATCGCTTTGAATTTTTTTCCGTATACTGCTGTAATTTCGCCCTTGACGGGCGTCACAGAAAGCGCGTCGCGCACTGAAGGGGGCGCTACGGCGAATGCAGCTTGCGCGAATGCAAGCGCACCCGCAAGGACCGCGCAGGCGCCAAGCCCAATTCGTCCAGAGGCGCTCAAAAGCCGTGTCTCGCCAGCCCCGGACAAAATCGCATCGAGTCGTTCGCGGCGCGACCGCTTGTCAAAAGGCGTGAAGGATGGAACAAGCTCTCCGGCGAAGCCATGGCGCGCACCCGACGCGAGCCGCAGACCTTGTACAAAGCAGTGCGCATATTGCCGCCGGTCAACACCGCTTTCCAGGACGAGCGCATCGGCGCCTTGTTCCGCCGTCAAATTGGCTCGTGCGCAGATGCGGTGCATGAAGGGGTTGAACCAGAATACGGCCTTTGCGACAGAGCATAATGCAAACAACGCGACGTCGCCGCGTTTGATGTGCGCCATTTCATGAGCGCCCATCAGCGCCGCATCCTCAATCGAAATTCGATCGAGCAGATTGTAAGGCATCACCACAATCGGCCGGATAAAACCGTAGACGCAAACACTGGAAACAATGTGCGAAAACACATAGCGCGGCTGGCGCTTGACGCCGATGCGACGGCGCCATGTTTCGAGCGCGGCCTCAAGCGCCGGTTCGTCGAGCGGCGCTGCGTAGGTCAAGCGATAGGCGAACCAGATGTGGCGAACTGCGGCGAGTGCAAACAGCATCAAGAAGCTGTAGAAATACAAAATGGCGGTCAGCCGCAATATGTCCGCCAGAGACGTCGTTGCTGGAGCGGCGCAATAGGTCGCGTCGGCAAGCTGTCCAGCCGCAACAACCGGCGCAGTAAAATCTGCGATCGGCGCCAATGGCGCAGGAGCGCGAAGGGAA
>JBCBSY010000348.1:0-2880 GCA_039818925.1 Pseudomonadota bacterium
ATAGCAACAAGTACGACGCCGAGCTGGAAAGCTTTGTGGAGAAAATTGGCGCGGCGGCGCTCCAACTCGAAACGCTGGTTAAAAACACAGCGTCTCCAGAAGACCGCAAGCATCTCGCCGGCGCATTTGATCGCTGCTACCCGGAAATTCAGGAGAAGCTCAGTCAATGTGTCGGTTTCATCTCTGCTATGAACGACATGCAGTCACAAGTTTGAGCGACCGGAACAATATCTGAAAAACCCAAATAAAAACGCCCGCAGATCCTGCGGGCGTTTTCGTTGTTTCATCGAGCTTTGACTTAATCTGCTGAAGCCGTCCGTTTCGGATGGCGGTCGCGATAAAAGTTGCGATGCGGCGGACGGCCGAGACGCGTTTCAACGCTGTAGAAGGCCAGCTCATAATCCCCGAAACGCAGATCGCCGTTGCCGGTTTCATCAAGTGGGAACGGATCCGGCACGCCATCGCCAGTCTGATCGAAGAAAACGATATTCGGCGCATCGACTTCAACTACGTAAATAGCGGTTTCCGGCAGTTCCTGATCGAAAATCAGAGGATCGAACGGTTCGAAGGTTTGAATGTTCGACGCAATCTCTGTGCGGCTGCCGTCCCAATTGACCTTCATCAGGCGCATCGCCCCGATGACTGGATTTGTGAAACGAGAATCCGAGAATGACACCATCTCGATATTGATGAACTTTCCAGCGCGGCCATAAAAATGGTACTCATCGACCTCGCCGGTCTCTGTAATTTCACCAAGGACAACAATGCCGTCGGCATTGAGGCGCTTGCCGGCGTTTTGGCCTTCAATCAGTGTATTTGGCACGCGCAAAGGCAAAAGCCGCACTGGCTTGTCGCGCAATCCGCGCTTGTCATAAGTGTCCTCTTCCCGCAGGCGATTATCTTTGTCTGCTAAGGTCAGCTTGATTGCGGAGCGTTCAGAAAAAAAGCGATTGGTGACTACGGACCCGTTCAGCGGCAAGCCGACACTAGCGCCCGACGCCATCACATGCAGCACGGTTTCAGATGCGTTCTGCGGACCATTAAACACCGGGATGAAATCATTCGGACTCGGCGTTCCCGTTGTCGGCAGACCATCGCCCGGCGCGCCAATTGAGTCATGGTGGCGCAGCCCCTGTATATGGCCCAACTCATGCGATCCTGTATTGGCGCTCTGATTAGTCACCGCCTCTGTAAGAACAGCACCAAGATCATTGCTAAAGTCCGCTGGATCAAGACCTGAAAATGATACTAAGAGATTGGGATTGAACTGCGCCAGAAATGCCCAAAGACTCGCATCAATAAAGGCATTGTCATTTTTTGACTGGTTGCGGAAGTCAATGTTTTCCGCCTGACCGAAGAGAATGCTTAAAAATCCTTGTGGCGTGAGCTGAATATTACTGCCCGCCGAACAGTCAAGCGGCGCATCATTCAGACCAAAGGAAAGCGTGGTGAAATCTCCTGTTACCGGTTCCTTCTGTGTAAAGATGTAATCAAAATCGGCATAATCAGCTTCGATGCGCGCCTGAATAGCGTCGCGGTCTTCTTGTGTATAGACGTAGTCGTTAAAGACACCAAAAAGCTGGCCTGTGGTGAAACAGACCGGAAAGGTCGGCAGACCGCCAGCGTCAAAGTCAAGAAAGACAACCTGGTTCCCGCGGCTTCTGAAGGGTTTGTGCTGTCGCTTCCACCCCTTATAACCACCGTCGCTGGTCGCATTTGTCAGCGCCAGTCTGTCGGCGCGATCCGCCGCGAAAAAGGCGATCGCCTCCTCCTGGCTTTGAAATTCCGGCATGCCGCAGGCGCGTAACCCGCAATCGTCCGATTGAATTCGGTATTTCGTGATTTCCAGCTCCGGCGGTTGCGCGGTCGCCGGTAGGGTCATCGCGAGCGCAGATACGCCTGCCGCCAATAGCCCTTTTTTGACCCTTGTTCTTGAACACTTCATTGCGTGGCTCCCTTTTATATTGATGCAATGTTCATAACCCGCCTTTCAGGCGCCCTTATCGTAAGTCACAGATTTGCATCTGTAGCTTTTGCGAATAAGTTCGGCGTGGTTGATCGATAATGCATGCGCCCTGTAACTTAGAATTTTGCCATGTAACGAATTGCCTGTCATGTCGCATTTGAAACATATTTGGTTGAGTATCGAACACCACTGCAAAGCTGTTCCGTTCCCAGCATTGAACGAAGGATGGTATCTCAGATGAAAATTGGAATGCTCGGCGCAGTCTTAGTGATGGCCGGTTTCGTGATCACAACAGCGCATGCAAACCAGGGTGCGTCTGGTATGGCGCCTTGCAATTCTCAAACGGCTCCTGTGGATCAATTAATTGATCGTGCAGATGCAATTGTCATCGCGGCCGCTATCGCACAAACGCCCTCCCGTGAAGACGACGACCTGCGATCAATTCAGCAAGAGGCGAACAAAGGCGGCCCCGACGACCAGATCAAAGCAGGGCGCCTGCCTGTTCAGCTTTTTTCCGTCGCAGAGTATTTGAAAGGCGAAGGACCGGAGACACTTTCTCTTGTCTACGCACGCGCCGGGGACGACGCACCGCTAGACGCCGTTCTTCACAGCGATGAAGCATTTTGGTCCGATCCTGTCGCTGGCCGAACGTCTCTCACCGAAAGCTGCACAGTTGAAACACGATTCTTACCTGGCGAAACTTATCTTTTGTTTGTCGGGCCTGCGCATGTGAAAGCATATGAGGCGATTGCGCGCCGCGATGATCCCTGGTTGCGCTATGTGCGCGGGCGTCTCGACAAATCGACGCCCGCCAACCCATGACCTATTGCGCCGGCAGGGTGTAACCAAGCTCTGCACCGGGTCCGAGCGGATCATGGAAGCCGGCCAGAAGGCGCATCCGACGCAGAAGCCCG
>JBCBSY010000349.1:0-2874 GCA_039818925.1 Pseudomonadota bacterium
ACCGGACCGTGAGAGTGCGGAGCGGGACGTGATGACCGCCGCTCATCGGTTACGGGACCAGGGTTGTTCCGTTCTGTTTTTTGATATTTCAAATCGGCCAAGCCCGAGGGCGCAGCGCCTAAGTGCTGAACTTGGCGCGCTCTACCAGCCATTGCCATATGCCGACAGCGCGGCCGTCTCGAAAAAAGTAAAACAAGCCGTCATGGGGAGCTGAAATTGTTGCAGTTCCTTTCAAAGTCTCCGGACTGGGATACGGACGGCGCGGATTGGCCGCATCGCGACTACAGCGCGTTCGTCGAAACGAAGGCTTATCGCTGGCATATTCAACGCATGGGATCGGGCCCGGCGATTTTGCTGATCCATGGCACCGGTGCGTCAACCCATTCGTGGGGTCCTTTGGCGGCGATCCTTGCGAAACAGTTTGAAGTTGTCGCATTTGATCTGCCGGGACATGGCTTTACGAAAACCCGCCTCTATCAAACGCCGTCTTTGCCAAAAATAGCGGCGGCGGTTGGCGACTTGTTCTCGGCCATAGGGATTAAGCCGTCATTGACGGTCGGGCATTCCGCCGGCGCGGCGATTATGATTGAGATGATTAGGCAAAATATGATCGCCCCGCGTGCGGCTGTCGGCATTAACGGCGCGTTGTCGCCTTTTGACGGCGCCGCGGGATTTATCTTTCCGCTCGCAGCAAAGTTTTTATACTATAATCCGCTTACGGCTTACGCTTTTTCGCGAAACGCCAGTGACACGCGACGCGTCGCGAACCTGATCCGGCAAACAGGGTCGTCGATTGATAGCGACAGCATTCAACGCTACGCGACACTTATGCAAAGCCCGTCACATGTGTCCGGCGCGCTTGGTATGATGGCGCATTGGAATCTTTCAGCAATGGAGAGCAATCTGCTGCAGTTGGAGATCCCCACGCTGTTCATCGCCGGAGCGCTTGACAAGGCCGTGCCGCCGCAACAATCCAAATGGGCGGCAGAGTTGGCGCCGCGCGGGACTCATGCGCAGATGGAAGGCGTTGCTCATCTCGCCCATGAAGAAAACCCTGAGCATACGGCCGCTTTGATTACCGCGTTCGCATTAGAATCCAGCATCAATTAGAGAGTATTTGGTGAAACTTCCGGAAAATCACGAACAACGGTTTGATCTCAGCAACGAAGTTCACGCGCGGCCGCCAGAGCCGTTGACTGCGCCAGTGAAAGTTTCCTGCATCGCGGTGACGACGGACTGGCCTTACCGGGAAGAAGATCGTGATGTTGTCGCTCAATTGACGAAACGGTATGGGAAAACACCGCCGGGGCCTGGCGTCAAGCACTATAGTGTCGATCTTGGCGCCTTCCGGCTGATTTGGGAACGGCATACTGAGTTTACGCGCTACACCTTTATCACGTCTGCAACGGACGATTTTTTTTCGACTTCGGCGATCGAATCTGCGCCGACGGAATGGATTGAAAGCTTGCCAGGCAACCTGATCGCTGCGGCGAATGCTGTATTTGTTCAGGACGAAGAGGCTACGGATGATTACTCTGCTCTCTCCGACCGGTACTTCGATGGAAACGCGTTGATTGGCTCCATTGTCACCAGCGACGCCGCCGTTGCGGTAACGGATTTCCGGATTCATAGCGATGGTTTCAGCCGATTTCTTGTATATAACCGCTCGATGACGCCTTGGCATGCGGGGAGAATAGTTCAGCGGCTGCTTGAAATCGAAACCTATCGCATCATGGCGCTTTTGTCTTTGCCTGAAGCGCACAAACTCAATCCGCAATTGTCCGCGTGGGAGACTAAGCTCTCCGATATTACGATGAAAATGACGCGCACAACCGATACTGAAGAACAAGAGCTTTTGAACAGCTTAACAAGTCTTCAGGCGGATATTGAACAAAGCCATACGCAAAGCCAGTTTCGGTTTAATGCAGGCAAAGCCTATTACGCATTGGTCCAGCGGCGCATTGAAGAGCTGCGTGAAGAGCGCATTAAGGGCATGCAAACCTTCAGTGAGTTTACTGAGCGACGGCTGGCCCCAGCGATGAACACCTGTACGGCGGCGGCGAACCGGCTGCATAGCCTGTCGGAGCGGGTGGACCGGTCAGCGCAATTGCTGTCGACTCGTGTCAACATGTCGCTCGAGCGCCAAAACCAAGCCGTATTAGAACATATGAACCGCCGCGCCGAGCTGCAAATCAGGTTGCAGCAGACCGTGGAAGGACTGTCGATCGCGGCGATTACCTATTACGCCGTCGGCGTTGTCGGCTATATCGGTTACGCACTGGAAGAATCTGGGTTGGCGATAAACACAAAAATCGTGATGGGTATAGCCGTGCCGATTGTGTTGCTGCTGTCAGCCCTTGGCGTGTGGCACATGCGTAAAATGGTCGCCGAGCGTGACCAACAATTCGGTGAATCCGGGAGCCAATAAAGTCTGCGACAGATTTTATAGCTTTGCGATGTAATGATAGACTTTTTTTGGTTTTGCTCTTTGAAGCAGGAGATATGATATTTCCAAAGCGGTTTTCTTTATAGAGCTTTTTCTGGTGCACGGCGCGGTGCTGGCTTGGGCGGTTTACGAATACCGCAAGACAAGCAAACTTCTTGACAAAACGCGCGCGGAAGAACGGTTGAAGGCCGCGCAAACAAGAGAATCGACGTTGCAGGATTAAGCGCCGCCAGTTCGTTGCGTTTTGACTCTGGTAAGGCGCGGCATGCGACAGGCCAGCATGGCTTTCACAATCGGTGATCGAAAACGTCCACCGTCAACTGATTCATGCATTGCGCGGCAGCTCTCCCCAAAGACGCTGCTCTCGATAATCGATCGGCTGTAGAATGGCGTATCTTCGAGAGTTTTGATAATTCTGGACGGCCTCC
>JBCBSY010000350.1:0-2863 GCA_039818925.1 Pseudomonadota bacterium
GGGCGGTGGCTCAAAGCGCGCGGGCACCGCGACGACGTCATCATCGCCACAAAAGTCACCGGCCGATCAAGCTTTCCCTGGATGCGTGAAAACGGCGGCGAAGCGCGCATGACGCGCGATCAAATAGACTTTGCGGTTAATCGCAGTCTCAAAAATCTGCAAACGGATTATATCGATCTCTATCAGCTGCATTGGCCGGACCGGCCTGTTCAGAATTTCGGCGCCGCTCGGGAAGGCTATGCGCATTATGACGATAAAGGCGCCGCGTTTGCGGACATTCTTGATGCGCTCGGCGATCAGGTTAAAGCCGGCAAGATCCGCTACGTTGGTCTTTCCAATGAAACCCCCTATGGCGTGATGCGCTTTTTGTCGGAGGCTGAAACCAAAGGATTGCCGCGCATGGCGTCAATCCAGAATGCATACAGTCTTGTCAATCGCACCTTTGAAACGGGGCTTGCAGAAATTGCTCTTGAAGAAGAGGTGGGGCTTCTTGCCTATTCGCCGATGGCGCAAGGGGCGCTGACGGGAAAATATCTCGGCGGGAAAAGCCCGGCCGGATCGCGCGGCGCGCTTTTCAGCCGGCTGGGCCGTTATCAAACACCGATGGCGGACGAAGCGTTCGCGGGATATGTATCGATTGCCAAGGATTTTGGCATTGATGCAGCGGCGTTCGCCCTGCAATTCGTCACCACACGTCCTTTTGTTACCTCGAACATATTCGGCGCATCATCCCTAAAGCAGCTTGAGGTGGTTTTTTCATCGCTTGACTTTAACTGGTCAAGCGAAATGGAAAACGCCGTTAACGAACTGCATGGGCGCATTCAGAACCCGTGTCCCTAGCCTTGACTAAACATCGACAGGTCCGAGACCACGCCGGCGCGACGCAGCAATAACTGTATTGCGCAAGAGGCAGGCGATCGTCATCGGGCCGACCCCGCCGGGTACTGGCGTGGTCGCGCCAGCGACGTTTTTTGCGGCGTGGAAATCGACATCGCCTACCAAGCGGTTTTTCCCGTCTTCCTCGACACGATTGATCCCGACATCAATCACCGTCGCACCCTTCTTAACCCAATCGCCTTTGATAAGGCGCGGCATCCCCACCGCGGCACACAAAATGTCAGCTTCCCGGCAAACAGCTGCAAGGTCTCTTGTGCGCGAATGCGCCATCGTGACGGTGCAGTTTTCGCTGAGTAAAAGCATCGCCAGCGGTTTGCCGACAAGAATGGAGCGCCCGACCACGACCGCATTCAGTCCGGACAAACTCTCGCGCACTATCTTGGCCAACATGATGGAGCCTTGCGGGGTGCACGGAACAAGACCTGCTTTGCCAAGCATCAGCCGGCCAGCATTGACCTCTGTCAGCCCGTCGACATCCTTATCCGGGTGGATTTCGTTGATCACCCGTTCAGACGCGATATGCGCTGGCAATGGCAATTGCACCAGGATCCCGTCCACAGCTTCATCAGCGTTCAGATGGCGAACAAGATTGACAACTTCGCCCTCGCTAGCCGTTGCGGATAGCCGGTGTTCAATAGAGCGCATGCCGGCCTTTTGCGTCGCGACCCCTTTGTTGCGCACATAGACCTGGCTCGCCGGATCCTCGCCGACAAGCACCACCGCCAGCGCCGGCTGCACGTCATGTTGCGCTCGCATATCGCTAACCGCTGCGCCAATTTTTTCCCGGAGCGCCGCCGCAATTGCTTTCCCGTCAATAATCGTCGTCATCGGGCCTCTCCAGCCGGCGCAGTCAGCGCAGGCTCTCTTTCTGTTGAGCAACTTCTATCACAATGGATTCCAAGCGCGAGATCCCGACAAGAGGAACCTAAAACAATCGGACAAAAAGCGGGCCGCAATGCGCGCCACCGAAAAAACTTTCGCGGCGGACGACGCCAACGTGTTATGAAAGCGCAATCCGTTTGGCGACCCACCAATTCATCTCCCGGAGGAAGTAAATCCCTAGGAGCAAAACCAGCGGCGACAGATCTATACCGCCTAAGGACGGCATGTACCGGCGGATGGGTTTGAGCGCCGGCTCGGTCAACGCCACCACCGTTCGCCAGATCATATCGACGAACTGATTGCGTGAATTGATCACATTAAAGCTAATCAGCCATGACATGATCACCGCGATGAAAACAATTATGGAGTAGATCGACAGGGCCGCGTCGATCAACGAAAACACCGGCATCGGAATCATGGGCGTGCTAGGCTCCTGTCAGACAACATTCCAGCACTTAAGCGCAGTCGCAGGCCCTTGCAAGTTAACGCACCCCAGCCCCCTCATCGACAGGACGACGGGTGCAAAGCAGCGGACTTGCGATCCCGCCGGCGCGCACAAATCCAACGCCTTCGGCCTCAATGATCAAGAGCGAGACATCAGCTTCAAATCCCTCTGGTCTTGTCGAGAACGCCGCCCCGTCAGCCGCCCAGATCAGCCGTCCGGCGATGTCTGCAATGTCGGTGCGCCCTTCCCAGCATCCTGTATAGGCGCAGACCGAAAACGCCCCATCGCGCGCGGCGGTGATCGCCATCGGCGTTGTCTCATCAGCGGATTTCGCCGCACAGCTATCAACCGCACACCAGACCTCGATGTCATTGACGCAATCCCAGACATCCGGCGGGATTTCCGATTTTGAGGAAGACAAAAGCGCAGCAATCAACACGAGCATCATGGGAATGAACCCTTCGTCGCTTCGGGGAAAATTCTACGCCGCTGAAACAGGAAACGCCAATGAACAAACGTTTTCGCAAGGATTTGACAGCCCTCGGAAGGACGTCCTATCACGCGAAAAGACCCTTTGCGTGACCGGGGCCGTAGCTCAGTTGGGAGAGCGCGTCGTTCGCAATGACGAGGTCAGGGGTT
>JBCBSY010000351.1:0-2858 GCA_039818925.1 Pseudomonadota bacterium
GTGATGAACATCGTTCATGTTATTCGCCGCCGCTTCCTAGCCGCTTTCGTCTCTGTTTCGCCGTCCCGTCTGTTCCCGATCAGCCCCTAAAAGTTTGAGTCACCCGCCCCTGCGCGACCGTACTTGGCGCGCAAATAAGGTTAACCGAAAGGCCCCTAACATTTCGTTTCGTATTGATGAGTCTTGTTTGAACAATGTAACATCAAAAGCGAATCAGTGCGATAACAAAATTGCTCCGGACCCGGTCCAATTTTCGCCGCAATTGAATCGCGTCGCTGTCGCTCATTTATGGCGCGCGAATTTAGTATGTTCTGCCAACAATGTGGGCTCTGAAGTCTGTTGCCGTGTTATCTCTTGCATGGATCGTCGAAAACGATAGGGTTCCAGCAACTTTGCCCGCCCACACAAGCGACCTACCAAAAAATTGATTAGCGCTCGCGTCCATCGACTGCTAACGGCGTTTACTATTCTTCAATCTGTGTTGACGCTTTCACGGTGGAACATTTCGCCGCGCTGCTCTGTCAGGAAAACGCATCATGTCATTGTTTCCCAGCTTGCCGGAAGGCGCCCATCTTTCAGACGTTTACCGCAAGTTTCCGCATCAGGTCCGGCCCTTGCTGGCATATCACGATGCGCTGCTGCGTGCGCAAAGCCCGCTTTCGGTTGCGGAACGCGAATTAATCGCGGCCTTTGTCTCTGGTCTGAATGCCTGCGACTTCTGCTTCGGGGCGCACAAGCTCTATGCGCGCGCGTTCGGCGTTGATGAGGCGCTGATTGATTCGCTTGTCGAAAATGTGGATACGGCGCCCGTTGATGACAAAATGAAGCCGCTTCTGCGATATGTCGCGAAACTAAAAGACTTGCCGTCCAAACTCACCGAACGGGACTCAAAAGCTGTTTTTGACGCTGGCTGGTCAGAACGGGCGTTGTTTGACGCGATCCAGGTGGCGGCGCTGTTTCACTATATGAATCGGATAATTGAGGGCGCTGGCGTCAGCTTCAGCTACGAAACGGCGGATGTCACGGAAGAGGAGTTGGAAACGCGTCGAACCAGCACTTATGCGGATTTTGCAAAACTGATCGGGCTCGATTAGCCCGGTCCGCATGAGCCGAATCACCCCCGCGCCAGCGCCTCGTCGATTAGTTTTGCCGTCGCCTCCGCGCCGTAAATTTTGACAAACGGCCCCATGCGTGGGCCGGCAGCCTGGCCAAAGACCACTTCATAAAGCCCTTTGAACCAGTCCCGGATATGGCCAAATTCCTGCGCCTTTCCGGCGTCAAATACGGCCGTTTGGTAATCGTCTTCGGAGCCGCCTTCGCCGATTTCCCTGAGGCGCGCCGATAACATGACAAGCGCCGCGCGTTCTTTTTCGTCCGGCGCGCGGAAACTTTTTGCCGGCTTGATAAAGCGTTCAAAGTACCGCGCGGCGTAGGTGATCAGCGCGTCCGCTGCAGCAAGCTCGTCCGCGCTCGCCGCCGGCCGGTACTTCTTGATGAAACCGCGCAGAACGTCCTCGTCGCCCGCCCCGGCGGCGCTCACCAGATTAAGGAGCATTGCGAAGTTCACCGGCGGCATGATCGCTGGCGGCTTTCCCTCATGAATATGCCACACGGGATTATCGAGCGCTTTGGCGCCGTCTTGTCCGTCGTATTTTTCAAGATGCGCCCAATACTCATCGACCGTTTTCGGAATGACATCGAAATAGAGCTTCTTCGCCGCCTTCGGATTTTGAAACATGTAGAGCCCGAGGCTTTGCGGCGAGGCGTAGGTCAGCCATTCTTCAATAGAGATGCCGTTGCCTTTGGTTTTTGAGATCTTCTTTCCCTCCTCGTCGAGGAAAAGCTGATAGTTGAAACCAGCGGGCGGCTCGGCGCCGAGGGCCTTGACGATGCGGTTCGACAGGCGAACGGATTCTGTCAGGTCTTCGCCGGACATTTCGTAATCAACGCCAAGCGCGTACCAGCGCCCCGCCCAGTCGGCTTTCCATTGCAGCTTGGCGCCGCCGCCGCGCACCGAGGCCCGGGTCTTCTCGCCATTCTCATCTTCGAAAACGACTTCGCCTTTGCCGGCGTCAATCTCCAGCATCGGTACGTAAAGAACACGGCCCGTCGTTGGCGAAATGGGGAGGATCGGCGAATAGCTCGCGCGGCGTTCTTCACCAAGCGTCGGCAGGATGATGTCCATCACTGCGTCATAGCGCTCCAGCACGCGGATCAGCGTGTCGTCGAATTCGCCAGCGCGATAACAGGCGGTGGATGAGACGAATTCATAGTCAAAGCCGAACTCGTCAAGAAACGCACGCAGCTTGGCGTTGTTGTGATGGGCGAAACTTTCATGGCTGCCCCAGGGGTCGGGAACATCCGTCAGCGGCTTTTGCAGATACTGGTTCAACAAGTCCTGATTGGGGACATGCGGCGGCACTTTTCGCATGCCGTCCATGTCATCGGAAAAAGCGATCAAGCGCGTTTCGCGGCCAGTCAGCAATTCAAATGCGCGGCGCACCATGGTGGTGCGCGCCACCTCGCCGAAAGTGCCGATATGCGGCGGACCAGACGGGCCATAGCCCGTCTCGAACACCACCGGCCCGTCCTTTTTCAGCTTGCTGAGCCGTTTAATCAGCATGCGGGCCTCCTGGAACGGCCAGGATTTGGCGTTGGCGGCGTCTTCTGCGGCGAAGTCTTTTATTTGCAGGGCGGTCATTTTGGCGGTATTCCGATCATCAAGGGATGCGGGATTTACGGGCAGCGGCGCGGCCCGGTCAACGCTGATGCGCCGATGCGCGTGCCCCGACGCGAATCCCGCCAAAATGACCGCCCTGCAAATAAAAGACTTCGCCGCAGAAGACGCCGCCAACGCC
>JBCBSY010000352.1:0-2858 GCA_039818925.1 Pseudomonadota bacterium
GCACCCTTCGATTTGGCCTGGACAAGCCTTGCAGCAGCGCAAAATCCTGCAGCGCATCAGTTACTGCCGCATGGAGAACCGAGCCTTGCGATTTTCCGCAAACGCGACAGCCGCGGCGAAGTTACCCAGGTTCGGCTGGTGGTGTGCGGCCCGTTTTGGCGAACCGGTATCTACCAGCCCGCGCCGTGCGATGAGCTTATCGCGCTACGGTTGAAGCCTGAAACATCGGCTGCGATTTTCGGCATTGCGCCGAAGGAATACGCTGAAGACCCCACTGATGAAGTCCCTGCAGCGTTGAAATGCGCGTGCGCCGCGACGCTCCGCGCCGCGCCGCACGCGTTAGAAGACGAGCTGTTGCGGCTCCTCGCCCAGGACCTTCGGCGCTTTGCTTTAAAGGCCGAAACCAGCACAACGCCGGAGGCTGTCGCGGCGATGCTGCTGCGTCAGCGCAAAGGTTGCATCAAGTCGATTGACCTCGCCGTGGTGCTGGACGTCAGCGACCGTCATCTGCGACGCCGCTTCAAGGATCATTTGGGCTGTTCGCTTAAGACTTACGCGCGATATTTGCAGCTGACGGAGGCGTCGCTTGCCGCCGAGAAAAGCGCGCAACCCGCCTGGGCGCAGATCGCACTCGACGCGGGCTTTCATGATCAACCTCACATGATCAACGCCTTCAAAGCAGAGCTTGGGGTCACGCCCAGGGCTTTTCACCGGGAACGGCGCGCTTTGTCCGGTTTTTGCAATACGCCGAAAGCCTGATCGCACCACACTGAGGTCGCGCCAGTCGGCGATGTGTCCTTGCTCTGGAGTTCTACATGAAACGGATTGTCTTTTGCTTGCTGGCGCTTGCCGCTAGCGCAGCCATCATGCCTGCGACGGCGCAGTCACAGGAAAGCGCGCCTGAAACGCTGTCGTTTGAAGGCCAAACATGGCGCGTGACCGCAAGAGAAGCGCGCGTGGAAAACTATCGCGGGAGAGCGGCCCTTTTTCTTGCCGCCGGGCGCATCTGGCTTGACGATGCGGACTTCCAGGACGGCGTCATTGAATTTGATGTCTCGGTCAATGAAGGACAGGGCTTCATCGGGCCCATGTGGCGTGTTGAAGACAGCAGTCACTTTGAGGAAATTTATTTCCGTACGCACCTTTCCGGAAAGCCGGATGCTGTTCAGTACACGCCAGTCGAAAACTCGCTTTCCGCTTGGCAGATATTCAGCGACGGCAACGCCCTTGCCGCGATCGAATTCGATTATGAGGGATGGAACCGGGTGAAGGTCGTGGTCAATGGGGACGCCGCCGATTTCTATTTTAACAGCGACACGCCGCAATTGCACATTCCTGATCTTAAACGTCCCTTGCTGCGCGGCGGTGTCGGGTTGCGCGTTTCGGGCGCGGCGGGCGCCGCCCGCTTTTCAAATATTACCGTGCGTCCATTGCGCCCCGGCGAAACGATTGTCGGGGAAGCAAAAGAAGCAACACTGCCGCCAAAGGGACTAATCGAAACCTGGTCCGTTTCGGAACCATTTGCGGAGAGCGACGTTGAGGAGACGCTGATGCTGCCTTCCGATGCCGGCGACGGCGACTGGCCTGTTGTGCAAGTCGAGACCAACGGCATCGCTAATCTCGCAAAACTCGCGGATGCGACCGAGAACGCAGATACGGTTTTTGTCCGCGTTTCTATCCAGTCAAACGAAGCGCAAATGAAAGAGCTCCGCTTCGGTTATTCAGACCGCGTTCGGATCTATCTCAATGGCAAGCGTGTCTATTTCGGGAATGCGGGGTGGCGCGTGCGGGATTACCGCTTTCTTGGGACGGTCGGATTTTTTGACAGTGTCGGGCTCGATTTAAGGCAGGGCGACAATGAATTGCTGGTTGCGGTATCTGAAACTTTCGGCGGCTGGGCGTGGGCCGGCGCAATTGAAGATCAGTCCGGGATCTCACTCAACTGATAGAACCGCCGAGACAGCAAGCATGTTGCAACGGTCGTAGCGGCGTTCGCTTCCCCAAGTCCGAACGCCGCATTTTCCTTTGTCGCCGCCGATTATGCGCCCTGCGGACTTGGCTCCATGCCGCCGGTTCCGTCGTCGCGTTTTTTGCCGCCCTTGGGCGCGCCGGCGGTTGGAACCGATGATGGCGGCGTGTGGTCCTTCGGATCTAACGGGTCTTCGCGCTCGATCGTGCCGCCATCAAGAAGCTTCTGGATCTCTTCGCCAGTCAACGTCTCAAATTCCAGCAGCGCCTGCGAAATCTTTTCCCAGTCGTCCCGACGCTCGGTCAGGATGCGCTTGGCCAGATCATGACCCTCGGTGACGAAACGTTTGATCTCGTCTTCAATCAGTTTCGCCGTGTCGGTTGAAATCGCCTTGCTGCGGGCGATCGACTGGCCAAGGAAAACCTCGCCCTCATCCTCAGCATAGGCGATGGGTCCAAGCTTCTCGGACAAACCGTATTGCGTGACCATCGCGCGCGCGATCTTTGTCGCCATCTCGATATCGGAAGATGCGCCGGACGTAACTTTTTCCTTGCCGAATTTCAGCTCTTCAGCGACACGTCCGCCCATTGCCATGGCGATGCGCGCGGTCATCTGTTGCAGCGACATCGAATATCGATCGCGCTCCGGTAGCGACTGCACCATGCCAAGCGCGCGCCCGCGCGGAATAATAGTAGCCTTGTGGACCGGATCGTTCCCGGGCACGGCAATCGCCACCAACGCGTGACCGGCCTCGTGATAGGCGGTCAGCATTTTTTCTTCTTCCGTCATGACCATAGAGCGTCTCTCCGCGCCCATCATGACCTTGTCTTTCGCGTCGTCGAATTCTTTCGCGGTGACAAAACGTTTGCCGCGCCGCGCCGCCAGGAGC
>JBCBSY010000353.1:0-2845 GCA_039818925.1 Pseudomonadota bacterium
AGTCTTCGCAGTCGATAATCGTCGAAACCGCGGCTTCGATGATGAGGTCCGCCACGCCGGCCTGGTCGGTCTTGCCGATCGCGCTTTCCCGGTCGATCAAAATCTCCAGGTGAAGGCCGTTGTTCCTTAAAAGCACCGCGCTTGGCGCATCCGCCTCGCCGTGGAAGCCGACAAATTTTTCCGGCTGCTTCAGCGGCGTCTCGCCGTCGCCGGTTGTGACAATCAGCGCGCCGTTGACTATTTTGTAGCCGGTCGCACTTGCATGGGATCCATCCCGCAGCGGCGCCGCCAGATCAAGCAGCGCCCGCGCCCGACCGATAACCTTGGCGCCGCGCGCCGGGTTATACTCTCCAGCGCGCGTCGCGCCGCCGTCTTCGGAAATCGCATCGGTTCCGTAGAGCGCATCATAGAGGCTGCCCCAGCGCGCATTGGCGGCGTTCAGCGCATAACGCGCATTACTCGCCGGGACGACGAGCTGCGGTCCGGCGACAGCGCGAAGCTCCTCATCGACATTGGCCGTGGAGATTTCGAAATCCGCCGGCGGATCGACCAGATAGCCAATTTCCTTCAAGTAGCTGGCATAAGCATCCACATCGACGCTGGCGCCGTGCGCCCGATGCCATTCATCAAGCTTTGTCTGCAACTGATCGCGTTTGTCGAGGAAGGCGCGATTGCGCGGCGAAAGATCATCAATAATGTTGGAAAACCCTGCCCAGAAATCATCCTCGCTTATGCCTGTGCCTGGCAGGGCTTCATTTTCAACAAAGTCAGCAAGCTGCGGGTCGACAGTCAAATTGGCGCGGTTGCTCATCTCACTCCTCGAAACATGGCGGAAACGCTGGGCCTATCACTTAACTCCCTGCTTGTGAAATGGAATAGGAAAATGCTTTTTCGGCTGCTATTCCCTAGCAAGAAAAGTGAGCGCGGAACGTGACGACAGCAAACGACCAGATTGTGATTATTGGCGCGGGGCAAGCGGGTCTTCAAGCGGCGGTCAGCCTGCGGCAGCGCGGCTACAAGGGCGCCATCGTCTTGGTGGGCGCAGAAACGGCGCTGCCTTATCAACGTCCGCCGCTTTCGAAAGCCTATCTGAAAGGCGAAATGGACGAAGAGCGACTCTGCTTTCGCCCGCCAGCGTTTTTTGAAGCGCAAAATATTGACCTGCGCCTTGGAACCCCCGTTAAAGCGATTGACCGTTCCGCCGGTGCGATTGTCACGGCGTCTGATGAAGCCATTCCCTATGATGCGCTGCTGATCGCCACCGGCGCGCCGCCGCGGCGCCTGCCGATGCCGGAAGCGACTACGCTCCAAGGCGTTCATTATCTGCGCACGCTTGTCGATTCGGATGCGTTGCGCCCGCAGCTTGCTGAGCCGGGCCGGTTTGTGATTGTCGGCGCCGGCTATATCGGTCTTGAGGTGGCGGCGGTCATGCGCCAGTCGGGCCGAGAGGTTAGTGTGCTCGAAATGGCGTCTCGTGTTCTGGCGCGGGTCGCAAGCGAACCGATTTCCGCCTTCTTTGAAACACTCCATCGCAGCGAAGGAGTTGATTTGCGGCTGGGCGCGGCGCTTGAAGGGTTTGTCGGCGGCGATCGAATCAGGGCCGTCACGCTTTCAGACGGTGAAGCAATCGAATGTATGGCCGCGCTTATCGGGATTGGCGCCGCGCCGGAAATGTCGCTGGCGGCGGACGCCGGCTTGGCGGTCGACAACGGCATTGTCGTGGATGAACATGCGCGCACCAGTGATGCGCGGATTTTTGCGGCTGGCGACTGCACGAACTTTCCCTCGCCGCGATATGGCCGGCGGATGCGTCTTGAGTCGGTGCCGAATGCGATTGAGCAAGCCAAAGTCGCCGCCGCGAATATGATTGGCGGGAATGTCGTTTATGACGCGCTGCCCTGGTTCTGGTCGGATCAATATGATGTAAAGCTTCAGACTGTGGGCCTGTGGCAGGGGGCGGACGATATGATCATGCGCGGCGATCCGGACAGCAAGTCGTTTGCTGTCTGGTACCTGAAAGACGGCAAGGCTTTCGCCGTCGATGCAATTAACGACCCGGCGTCATTTGCGATGGGAAAGAAACTGATCATGGCGGGCACGCCGCTGGATGCGGCCCGCCTGGCGGATACAAGCGTTGATTTGAGAACGCTTGTTTAGGGCGTTACTTGTACAGTAAATCCGGCAGCCACGTCGCAATGGATGGATAAAGCGCGATGACACCGAGCGCTGCAAGCTGGATTGCGATGTAAGGAATGGCGCCGCGATAAATCTGTGCGGTCCTGAGTTCCGGCGGCGCCACGCCGCGCAGATAAAACAGCGCAAAGCCAAAAGGCGGCGTTAAAAACGACGTCTGCAGATTAATCGCCATCATCACGCCGAGCCACACAGGGTCGAGCCCCATCGCCAGCAGGGGCGGACCGACCAGCGGCACAACCACAAGCGTGATTTCGATGAAGTCGAGGAAAAAGCCCAACAGGAACATTACCGCCATGACCAGAAGCATTGCGCCAATAACGCCGCCCGGCATGGACTCAAGCGCGTGACGCACCGTGTCGTCGCCGCCGAGCCCGCGGAAAACAAGTGTAAAAAGCGCAGCGCCGATCAGGATCGTGAAGACCATGGTCGTCACCCGCGCGGTCTGATCGACAATTGGCGTCAGGGCCTTTTCTTTTCGTAGCTGGAAAAAGCTGGCGACGAGCCCCCACGGGGTCAATGCAAAGAGAAGAAAGGCGAGCGCGATGCCGGCGGTTTCGACAAGGCTGATGGATTCGCGCCCCAACCGCAGATCCATCGTCGATGTGTGGATTTCCGCGGCGGCCATTGTCGGCCTGATGATCCTCACATC
>JBCBSY010000354.1:0-2838 GCA_039818925.1 Pseudomonadota bacterium
ATTTATGACAACAAAGCTGGCTTCAGCCGCGCCGAAGCGCCGCAGCACACGTCAAAAGGGCAACAGGCCTGGCGTCTTAGTAATACTGGTTCGGCAAAAATGCAGACGGGGCCTTGTTCAGGACTGTGCCGAGAATGTTGGTTTTGCCGAGGATGCGCCGGGCTTCTTTAAGATCGTCCGTACGTGTGTCGCCGCTCGCTGCGACCAGCAAGGCGCAGTCGACTTTTGGCAAAAACGCCAGCGTGTCATCGCAGCCAAGAAGGGGCGACATGTCAAAAATCACGACCCGGGAGCCGAAATCATGGATCGCGGTCTGGATGAGCGCGTCAGTTCTGGCCGATGTTAAGTGCTCTGCGCCGCGACGGGTCACGCGCTCATTTGCAACGAGGACGACATCGGAGAGGCCAGGGCGCACCGCGACATCGTGCAGTGAGCTCTTGCCCTCAAAGAAATCGAGTACCGACGGAAATTCCTTAATACCGAGATAGCGCGCGACGCTTGGCCGGTAGAAATCAAGATCAACAAGAGTCGCCCGCAAGCCCGGCTTTGAGCTAATGGCGATGGCGAGATTGATGGCCGTTACCGTTTTGCCGGCGCCGGAACCGGGGGAGACAACTGCGATGGTCTTCCAACCTTCGGCGTCCATCTTTTGCAACGCGCGTGTTCTGAGAACGCGGTACGCGTTCAAAACCGGATCTTGCTCATTTGCAATAATGCGGTTGCGGGCGAAATTTTCAAAAGTGCACTGGACCTTGGCGAGGTTCGCGACAGAATCGTTTCCGTTGGGCGCCGTCGCTGCTTGCGGTCGCGGCGGCCTCGGCGCTTGCGTCGCTGTAGCAACCGGCGGCGCTGGCGGGCGCGGCGTCTCGCCCGCATCTTCACGCGTTTTGCGGGCCCGGGTGACGGCGTTGCGAATTCGATCCATAACAAACGTCTTACCTTGAAACTCTTGCCGGCGGGTTATTCCGCTGGGCTGAACTCTGGCGCGCCAGTTCGTCTTTTCTTGCGGCGCTTTCCAGCAAAAGGCGAAGCCAGAGGCCAGCGTGCGCGCCGATCCGCCTCGCTGTGAATGTAGGGAATGACGGCGATCGGCTGACCGTCAATCAAGGACGCCACATGAGTGCGTCCGCGCAGGCGCGCCTGCAGCAACTCGACGCCCAGCGCCGTGACGCCGCCAAGGCCAAGCGCCGCAAACAGCGCCATGAAAATCAGCTGTGGGCGATTTGGACTTGACGGCTCGTCCGGTTCGAGCGCCGGCTCCAGGATTGAAAATTTCTCCGCCTGCTGATTTTGCTCGAGATTTTCGGCAAGTTGGGCGTCTTGCGCTTTGGCGAGCACGTCCTGATACTCACTGAACAGGTTTTCATAATCGCGTGTCAGCCCGGAGATGCCGCGCTCGACCTCTGGCGTGCGCGCGATGCGCGTTTCTAGATCCGCAATCTGCTCGCGTGCAGTATCGGAGCGCTTTGTCAGCATGCGAATTCGGTTTTCGATTACCGCGATGCGCCCTTCCAATTGGACGCCGGTGATATCACTTGATCCTCTACGTGATTCCTCGGTGATGCGCGCGCTGAGCGCCTCGCGTGCTGTTTCGACGGCGGCCTCTGCAGCGGCGACCGCTTCCGGATCCTCCGGTGTCGCGCGTTCGGCCGCGGTCAGTGCGTCTTCGGCGTCCGTCAAATCCTGGCGCAGGTTGGTGATCTGTGTGCTCGGCGCAAGGCGGCTGCGGATCGACGCGATTTCCTCGCGCTTGGCGACAACTTCCGGGTAGTTGTCGCGATAGGTCGCGCGCAGCCGGGCGAGTTCAGACTCCAGCCGGGTCAGCTCTGCAGTGAGGCTGTTGTCGCCAACTGTGCCGCTGATCAATTGTGTTTCAAGGAAGCGCCGTTCCTCTTCGAGCTGCGCAATACCGGCCTGGGCGTTAGCGAGATCGTTGCGCGAGCGATCCAGCATGTTGAGATGCATGTTGAGGTGTTCCGGCAACGCATTGGCGTTGTCGGCTTTGTATTTGGAAACGCGGGCTTCCATGTCGGCAACAGCATTGCGCAGCCGGGTCGATTCTCGTTCGAAAAACTCAGTAGTGTTGGAGGCGCCGGCCGTCCGCGCGCGCACATCCTCGTCAAGGAATAGCGTCATGAATTTATTGGCGACCAAAAATGCCTTGTTGGCGTCGCCGTCGGCATAGGCGACCGTAAAGGCGATGGTTCCGTCGCGATTGCCCCGCGACTGCGCTGACGTGGTGATCAGATCGACGCGCAACCGCTCGCGCATAAGGCTCACCCGTTCGCTTTCCGACAGGCCGAGCGAGCGCGGAAACAGGTCATACTCGTCAGCCACTTCAAGCAGCCGGTTACGGGTCATAACCCGCTGGCGGATGGTGGTGATCCGCTCCTGCGCGTAGGCGTTGATAGTGGAGCGAACGAATTCAGACGGAATTTGTTGGGACTCGACCAGGATCGTGCCTTGCGCGGTGTATTTGGCTGGCAACAGCATGACCGCGATGATGCCGATCGGAGCCAGCACGAGGACGGGCAGCAAAAAGGCCAGAAACCGCCTTTGAAGAATGATGATCGCGTCTTCTAATGAAAATTCTTCGCCCATGGTGCGATTATTCCGTCTCGTGTGAGCTGCCCGCGCGTTCTCGCGGCTCAAGCATTACTCTTTTTTACCACGTCCCTTGAGGTTCCGGTACTGCGCGATCGCCCTAAGGCTGCAAGTCTTGCGCCGTTTTAAGGCGGATTTCGGGCCAATTCTTTAATGCCGCGTGTTTTCGCAGGCTTCCGACCGTTTCCGGATCAGTAGTCGTCCGGGTCGTAGGATCGGCTCGAAGGCGCATTT
>JBCBSY010000355.1:0-2835 GCA_039818925.1 Pseudomonadota bacterium
ACAACCAGCCTTATGGGATGATGAATTACTCCATCCTCGAAGGGTTATTGCCAGCCGGCCATCCTTATCGCCACAGCACGATCGGTTCGATGGAAGACCTTGAGAACGCATCTTTGGAAACGGCAAAGCAGTGGTTCAAAGACTACTACGGCGCGGCGAACGCCGTTCTGGTGCTTGCCGGGGATATCGACGCCGACACCGCGCGCCCGCTGGTCAACAAGTATTTCGGCGACATTGAAGCCGGACCGCCAGTCGTCCGGACCAAGGCCAACGCGCCAAAACTCGACATCAACAAGCGCGAAATCATGTATGACCGGGTCCCGCAGCCCCGGCTTGATCGCAACTGGGTTGCCCCCGGCCGCACAACGCGTCAGGCGGTGCTGCTGGATCTTGCTGCGCAAGTTCTCGGCGGTGGAAGAACATCGCGCCTTTACAAACGGCTGATTGACGATTTGCAGATCGCCACCAGCGCGAGTGCAAACAACCAGTCACACGAACTGCTTGGTTTTTACTCGGTCACTGTTGACTCCCATGCGGACGCCGACCGGGCCGAAGTGGAACGCGAAATGGAATCGGTCATTTCAGAGTTTCTATCGCGCGGCCCGACCGCTGCGGAGCTCGACCGCGCCAAGACCCGCCTGAAGGCTGGCATCCTGCGCGGGCTTGAGCAGATCGGCGGCTTCGGCGGTAAAGCTGTGGTTCTGGCCCAGGGGGCGCTTTACGCTGATGACCCCGGCTTCATTCTCCAGCAGCTGGAATGGATGGAAGAGGCGACGCCGCAAGATGTCCTCGAGGCTGCACGCGAGGTCATGAACGCTGGCTACTACCAGCTCGACGTTCTTCCGTTTCCGGAGTATTCGACAACAGTATCGACGGTTGACCGGACAACCGGCATTCCCGCCGTCACGTCAACGCCGGATCTCGTTTTCCCGGAAATCCAGGAAGCGACCCTGCGCAATGGCATGAAGGTTGTCCTGGCGGAACGAAACACAGTTCCCGTTGTGGAAATCGCCGTTCAATTCGACGCCGGCTATGCGGCGGATACGGCCGTGGGCGGCAAACTCGGCGCGTCGTCGTTCACGGCGGCGATGCTCGATGAAGGCACGCGACGCCGTTCCGCAACCCAGATTGCCGAACAGTTGGAAAGCCTTGGCGCCACGCTTAGCGCAGGCGCCAATCTCGACACCAACACAGTTCAGATGTCGGCGCTGACCGATAATCTGCAACCGTCACTGGATATCCTCGCCGATGTCATCCGCAATCCCGCTTTTGCACAAAGTGAAATCGACAAATTGCGAACGCGCTGGCTTGCAAATATCGAACAGGAAAAGGCCAATCCGATCCAACTCGCCCTGCGCTTGTTGCCGCCTGAAATCTACGGTGACGGCCACGCCTATGCGGCGCCGCTGACCGGCTCAGGAACGGTCGAATCCATCAACTCTCTCAATCGGGAAGACCTCACCGGGTTCCATGAAAAATGGATGCGGCCTGACAATGCGACGATTTTTGTCGTTGGCGACACCTCCATGACGGAAATGCTGCCATTGCTGGAGACTGCGTTCGGCCGCTGGCGCGCGCCGTCAGTACAGGTTCCGGCGAAAAACATCGCGAATGTGGAGCGTCCGGAGCGCGGCAAGGTGATCATCGTCGACAAGCCTGGATCGCCACAATCACTGATCCTCGCCGCACATGTCGCGCCTC
Organism: Pseudomonadota bacterium; assembly: GCA_039818925.1. GTDB lineage: Bacteria > Pseudomonadota > Alphaproteobacteria > Caulobacterales > Parvularculaceae > Hyphococcus. The sequence continues at coordinate 1,702 of JBCBSY010000355.1, forward strand.
CCTCCAATGCCGAAAACGCGATCGCCATCAATTCGATGAACGACATCATCGGCGGCCAATTCTCTGCGCGGGTGAACATGAATCTGCGCGAAGACAAGGGCTGGGCATACGGCGCCTACACATTCCTGCAGGGTGCAAAAGGCCAGCGACCATTTATGGTTTATGCGCCGGTACAGACCGACAAAACGAGAGAATCCCTGCAGGAGCTGGTCAATGAATTGAACGCCTTCAAAACAGACCGACCCGCCACATCGGATGAACTGAATCGCAGCATTCTAAACAATGTTCGCTCTCTGCCGGGATCGTATGAGACATCGAACAGTGTTCTCGGCTCCTTAGCCTCGAGCGCCCGCTATGATCGTCCGTGGAACTATCCGGCGACCGTCAAGGAAAAGTACGAAGCACTCACCGCCGCAGACATCAAAACAGCGGCGGATGATGTCATTCACCCTGAAAGCCTGGTGTGGGTCATTGTCGGCGATCGCGAGCAAATTGAGACCGGCGTGCGCTCCCTCAATCTCGGTCCCATTGAAATTATGAGCGCCAACGATCTTTAGCATCAAATAGATCAGATCAAAAAAACGCCGCCCCGAGGGGGCGGCGTTTATGATTCAACTTGGTTGGACTTTTTAGGCGCGCACGATCCGAATGACGTCCTGTTCCAGCGCGATTGCTTCGCCGTCGAGAAACAGCACCGTGTAAGGAACATAGCCGCCAAGGTCTCCATTTGGCATGCGGGCCTTCACACGCACATCCACCGCCCAACAGGGAACGTCTTCATAGCCGCGCAGATCCGCAAAGACCTGATATGGGGCGCTGGTGAAGTTGTATCGTGCAGACCTCGGGTTGGTCAGGCGCTCCCCAAAATATTCGATTGTCAGCGCCTCGTAATCAGCCGGCGCTGATCCGAAATCCGACGCTATCGCGCCTGCGCCCAGCGCGACGGCCGCAGCGATACCGGCAAGAGCTTGTTTTATTTTCATTTTATGCCCTTTCGTGATGAAAATGGTATTTTCAGTTGTATGACACAAAGTGTCACTAAACCGTCATATATCTGTCATTGAAGCTTCATGTCAAGAAAAATGCGCAAACAGTGCGCAACTTTTCTGCGCACCTGGTGCGCTAGTCACTAAC
>JBCBSY010000356.1:0-2825 GCA_039818925.1 Pseudomonadota bacterium
CGCCGGAAGGTTCGCTTTTCCGGCGGCAAAAGCAAGTGGCGCCGCCATGACAATCCGTCTTAAATGCTTGTCTTTTTTTTGCAATTTCTCCAAATCAGCGTTTTGATATGTTCCGTGTAAAGTCATGGCGCGTCAGGGGGGCCAAAATTCGTAACGCGTATTCGCGTTCATCGCCCCTTTCGTTTTTGGAACTGATGAGAGGATTGCTTATGCCTTTAATCCATATCCGTAGATTTCAAGCGCACGGCACTTCGCTCGCATTACTTATTGCCGCTTTTGTTGCCTCCTCTTGCGCGCCGGAAGCGCCGACATTTTCACAATCGACGGCGCCCGACTTTAATCTTGCAGATTATGAGATCGTCGACCTCTCCCATTCCTATGGGTCCGATACGGTTTATTGGCCGACGGACAAAAAGGGGTTTCAGAAGCAAGTGGTGTTTGAAGGCGTGCGCGACGATGGCGGTTTTTATGCCGCCTTTGACATCGCCACAGCGGAACATGGCGGCACGCACCTTGATGCGCCCTATCATTTTCATGCCGATGGGGACAAAACCGACGCCGTGCCGCTTTCACGGCTGATTGCGCCTGCGGTTGTTATCGACGTGTCCGCGAAAGCCGCCGCCGACCCGCTTTATCGTTTGAGCGTCGAAGATGTGACCGCGTTCGAGACGGCCCATGGCGTCATCGCGCCGGGAACGATCGTGCTTCTGCGCACCGGCTGGTCTGCGCGCTGGCCGGACGCGCAGCGTTATCTCGGCGGCGCGGATCCAAGCGCCCTTGCCTTCCCGAGCTTTGGCGCCGAAGCGGCGAAGCTGCTTGTTGAGGCGCGCAAAGCGGCGGCGCTGGGTCTTGATACGGCGTCAACTGACTATGGTCCTTCGACGAATTTTCCCGTGCATCGGATTATGGGCGCGGCCAATGTCCCGGGCTTTGAGAACCTCACCCGGCTTGACGAATTGCCGCCGACGGGCGTTGTCGTTTTTGCGCTGCCGATGAAAATTGAAGGCGGCTCCGGCGGGCCGTTGCGCGCCATAGCGCTGGTCCCGAAAGCACGATAGCCGGTGGTAATTGATGCGGATCAACATCGCATCCAGACTTTCGGCCTAAGTTTAAGCGTGGAGGCAAGGGGCCAATGGCCTATGTGAAAAAAACACTCGCGCCCGGCGAGGACTATCTTTATCGGGCGCATTTCAACTGGACTTATGATGTTCAGAGCTGGTTCTGGCTGGCGCTCTCGGCTTTCCCGGGGGGAATGTGGCTTTACGGCGTCGTGCGGGCGTATTTTCAGTCTAATCCGCTCGGCGACGCCTTTGTCTTTCTCAGCGGCGGCGCCCTCGCAACCGGTTTGATTATCTTTACAACGCGCTATGTCCACAAGTGGACGACGGTCATCGCTGTGACTTCTGTGCGGCTCATTCTCAAAACCGGTCTCGTTGCACGCAACACGCATGAGATAATGCTCGACGAAATCGAAGAAGTGCATGTACACCAGTCGTTTGTCGGCCGATTGCTCGGCTTCGGCATACTAACCGTGCGTGGCACGGGCGAGGCAATCATCGAGTTTCCTGTCCTCGGCGCACCGATGCGCGTGCGCAGGGAAATCGAAGCCGCGGTCGTCAAAGCCCGCGGGCTCGTGCGAACTATGGAACGGGGATAGCAAAAGGCGAGGTGTTTTGCGCTTGGTTACACGGTATGAAAAAGCCCCCGCCATTCAGCGGGAGCTTTGCTAGATTTAATTCGTTGAGACTGGCGCTAGGCGATTTTGCGTTTCCGGCGCATCATCGCCCCAACGCCGGCCATACCAAATACGAATAATGGCAGCGCCGCCGGAATCGGCACTTCCGAAACGCTGACAGCGTCGATGAATCCGCCCAGTGAGTTGTCAAGACCGCCCGCGGCAAGCGCAATGCCATTGAAACCCTGTTGCACTGTGAAAAGCACGCTGATGACCGTCCAGTCGCCTAGCGACGACGTCGTTTCATTCGCTGTCGCCAGGAGAAGCTGCGAGACAATGTTCGATCCGTCGAAATTCACCGCAAAAAGTTCAATGATATTGTCATTCGCGGTATTTGTACGCGGCTTGTATGCGAACGAAATTTCGTAGGTCTGACCAACGACAAAGTCGATAAACGTCGCCATGGCGCTGTTTGTATCGCCTGGCAGGCCGCCGCGCGCGTTGTCACTGTCAAGCTCAACATATTGTTCGCCTTCAAAAGCACTGGTGATGCCAATGCTTTCATCCTGGATTTCAATACCGGCGCCCTCGACGGCAACCCAATCGCCATTATCGCCGACGACTTGGTATACACCCCAATTGTCTTCGTCAGGCGATTCAAAACCGTCGAAAAAGATAACTCCTGCAGAGGCCGGCGCCGCCGCGATTGTACTTAATACACATGCCGCCATGGCGGCCTTGACTTTGGAGAACATGGTTAACCCCTGATACGCAACAAGACTATGTTAGCGCACAAAAACGGGGTACGGGCGCAAAGTCAAATCCTATTTATAGTTAATATACGAATTAATTTTTGAAACTGACCATTAACCGAGTTTCACAGCGGCATGTCGCCCAAACTCAGCACTCAACAACATTCACAGCAAGGCCGCCCTCGCTTGTTTCTTTGTATTTTCGCGACATATCGAGCCCGGTCTGTCGCATGGTTTCAATGACCTGATCGAGCGAAACCTTGGGATTCTCAGATGCGCGAAGCGCGAGGCGCGCGGCATTCACGGCTTTCACCGCGCCGATCGCGTTACGCTCAATACATGGAATTTGCACCAGGCCGCCAACCGGGTCGCAGGTCAGCCCGAGATTATGTTCCATG
>JBCBSY010000357.1:0-2819 GCA_039818925.1 Pseudomonadota bacterium
GATGACCGGCGCCGTTTCCGGGCCGGTCATCGCATTTTCTGACATCGAGGCGGACTTTGACTGGCGGCGTTTATGGGCTGACCAGCAGGTGGAAGCGGTCCGCGCCGGGCCCGGAACGCTCCGATTAACGCTGAATGAAGGCGGACGGCTCTCGATACCCGGTCTCGATGCCGGGGGTGGCGGTAGCGATGAAGGCGCTTCATTGCCATTTGACCGGCTGGCCTTGCGTGACGTGGCGATCGAAGTCGACGGCCCACAGGGCGATGCAAGCGGCGTTCTCGATATTAATTACGACGTCGGCGCGGGCGGCGCCGGCACAATTAATCTCTCTACAGATCGTTTTCTCTGGCGTGGTATGACGCTGCTGAATGCGGAATTGGCCGCTGATATTACGCTTTCGGGCGATGGCGCGGCGACATTTTCCATGAAGTCTTCAGGCGATGTGCTCGCGGCGGGCGCCACGCTGCGCGGCGTCATGCTCACGATCGACGGCGCGGGCCGGTCATGGCGCGAGGCGGTGGGGGGCAATCTTGATGCTGTCGCCGGGAACGCGTTGATTTCGTTCGACGCGCCCCAGATGGAATTGCGGCCGACGCAATCCGATTCCTTGATGCAGTCGCGTCAGATGGAGTTGCTGTTTGGCGAAACCGTTCAGCAAGCGGCCTTGGCGGGCGCCTTCGACGTCATATTCGATGAGGCAGGAGTTCGGATCTTCTTTGCAGACCAGAATCCATCATTCCGGCTGACAACGCCCAATGGGGCGTCGCTGGCGCTCTCACCAGACAGTGACGCGCCGCTTTACACCCGGGCCGGCGACAACGAAACGGCCGCGTTTGCATTCGCGCTGAATAGCGCCGGGCTGCAGGCCAAGGGCGCCGCCAATATTGAACAACGAGGCGAGACCTGGCGGATCGTCGCGCCGCTTGACGTTGAAGCTTTTGTCTCTGACGCGCTGTCACTGGACAAGAGCCGCATAGCAATTGACGCGGCGTCGAACGGCAATGAAATCAGTGCAGACATTTCAATGGAGTCAATCCTGCAAAAAGCGGTCATCGGCAGGCTGAGGGTGACGGATGCGCCCTTTGCCGGCGGCTTCAAAGTTGTGGCTGACCCTGACGGACAACGCCTGGAAGTCGCGAGCCGGAGTGACTGTTTCACAATTGACCGGATGCGCGGAACATTGGAGCAGCAAGATCTGGAAGCGCGCTTTGGCGGCGTTACGCTTTGCAACAATGCCGGCCCCCTCGCCGTGATCAGCTGGATGGATGAGCCGTCCTATCGGTTATCCGGCGATGTTTCGGCGCAAAGCGGCGCCGTGCGCTTTGCCGAGACGCGAGCGGCGGGACGCCCGCCGGTCGTCAATTTCGAGGCCGTCTATCACCCGCGCCAAAACAACACATCAGTGACAGGCCGAATTGCAGGCGGCGCCATGGTTCTGAATGAAGCGCTCGACTTCTCCCGAGCCGCCGGCCGTTTTGCGTTGGCGCTTGATGAGACCGAGATGGCGCTTTCCGCGCAATTGGACCAGTTGCGTGTCGATCAGCATCGCGAAGAGAGCGAACTCTTGATGATAGCGCCGGTGCTGGCCGCCGGGAACGCGGCGCTTACTGGCGACAATGCGGTGTTTTCCTATGAGCTGACGACGCTTGTCGGGCGCCCGCTCGGGGCGGGAGAGGGCGTTCACGATATGCGCAGCGCCAGCGGCGAGACCGAATTCAACCTCGGGCAATTGACGCTGGCGCCGGAGGGCTTGCAGCCCGACCAGATTTTTCCGGCCCTGAAAGGCATCATCGACGCTGCGGCAGGCGGCGTCGATGGCGTGGTCCGTTTCGGCTGGTCGCCAGAAGGCGTTACATCAGGCGCCGACTTCGCGTTTCGAGAAATTTCTTTTGGCGGACCGACCCGCGCCGTCACGCGCACCAGTGGTTTTAACGGCGCGTTGACGCTCGGCAGCCTCTTTCCAGTTGCAACCGATGGCCTGCAGACCGTGACGGTGGGTGCAGTTGATCTCGATGCGCTTCAGCTTCTGGATGGCGAGATTTCGTTTGAGATGCCCGGCGACGATACCTTGCACCTGGCGCGCGGCGAGTTTCCCTGGTTCGGCGGGAGCCTTGGCGTTTACGAAGCAACTGCAAATTTGAGCGGGGAAGCCGCCATCCCCCTGAAGGCGACGAATGTCGATCTCACAAAGATTTTCGAATATGTCGACATTGAAGGCCTCTCTGGCGAAGGCATTCTGAGCGGCGAACTGCCGCTCGTTTTTGAAGGCGGCAAGGCGAGAATCGAAAATGGCGTGATGCGCTCGCAGGGACCGGGGGCGGTGCGATATCGCGGCGCGGCCTCGCAACAGGCGGCCGCCGCTGGCGATGACGCGCAGATCGCCTTCGATATCTTGCGCGATCTACGTTACAATGCGCTAGAGGTCAGCGTGAACGGCGCGCTTGATGGCCGGCTTGAATTCCAGATGAAGTTTGAAGGTACAGGCGACGTAACCGTCCGTAATCAGAATGTCGCCAACGTGCCGGTGATTTACCGGATTAGTCTCGATGCGGCGTTGCTTGAGTTGTTGCGGCAGGCAAATCTGTCGCGCGACATCGAACTCCAGATCCAGCGCGGGCTTTCAGTTGAGGAATAGACCGATTGTGGCGAAAACGTGCGATGAAACGCGCCTGGCCCGCCTATTTTTCGCCGCATGACTGGCGTAGAGTTAACCGGTTCGCGTTGCGATTCGATGATTTTCTAGGGCGGGAGGGTGATCCCCTATGGTGAGCATGGAGCAGTTGAAACTTGTATTATTGGCGCCGCTTGCAGCGGCGATG
>JBCBSY010000358.1:0-2819 GCA_039818925.1 Pseudomonadota bacterium
ATTTTGAAAGAAAAACGACAGCGATGCTGCTCGTTGCCGGCTTCGCCATGGGCCATGGTCACGCCGGCGCCAAAAGGTGAGATGAACCCGTTGGTGCTTGCCGCCGCCAAACGTGCGGGTGTCGACGAAATCTACCGCGTCGGCGGGGCGCAGGCCGTCGCCGCGCTCGCCTATGGCGCCGGTACGGTCGCGCCGGTGGACGTCATCGTCGGACCCGGCAACGCCTATGTCGCCGAAGCCAAACGCCAGGTCTTCGGGCAAGTCGGTATCGACAGCGTTGCGGGCCCCTCCGAAATTCTCGTGGTCGCCGACAGCGAGAATGACCCGCAATGGATCGCCGCAGACCTTCTCAGTCAGGCCGAGCATGACCCGTCGTCGCAAAGCATTCTGATTACGGATGATGCGGGGTTTGCTGATAAAGTGGCCGGCGCTGTTCAGGACCAACTGGCCGCAAGCCCGCGCCGGGAGATCGCTGAAGCGGCGTGGAACGATAACTCCGTGATCATCGTCGTCCCCATGCTGGCTGAGGCGCCCGCGCTCGTGGACCGGATTGCGCCGGAACATCTGGAACTCGCTGTCGCGAACCCGGAAGCCATGTTGGCGAAAGTCCGTCATGCAGGCGCCATCTTTCTCGGCCGCTATGCGCCGGAGGCGGTCGGCGATTATGTGGCGGGACCGGATCATGTCCTGCCCACCGCCCGCGCCGCGCGCTACGCCTCGGGGCTGTCGGTTTTTGATTTTCTCAAACGCACCTCGATCATCGGCTGCGATGAAGCGGCGCTGAAAAAGATCGGCCCCGCCGCAGCGCGCCTCGCCGATGCGGAAGGGCTACCTAGCCATGCGCAGTCGGTAAGGCTGCGGTTGAAAAATCTTTAGTTAGAGGCGTCTTATATCAGAAAGTATTTAGGTTAAACTGAAACCTTAGCTCAATTAAGGAGCGACTTGCGAGTTACATAGAGGATTGTCGCTGAGTTAGTGGCAGTATTTATATGTCGAGCAAATATCCTAAAATTACGTCACGTTTGGCTAGCATGTTGGAAAGTATCGAGCCTAGCGTCAATCAGTATGGGCTTCGATACTACCCATGTGATGTCGAACTAAAGAACAAACGCCGAGCAAACTGCGTTTATTTTTGTGAAGCTGAGCCGTGGCATTCACTTTGGGGGATTTGGCCTGAGGATGATGAGGGAAAGTCTTCGGTCGACATAAATAATGTCTTGTCTATTTCCGAGAGTCCCATGAGGCTACCTGCTAAAGTTGCAAACAAGATTTACCAAGCCGGTGAGTCAGGAATGGGATATTCAATATTCACTGTTTGCTTCGCCAATGGTCACGAAGAAGCCTACGGCACTGGAAATGCAATTGACTTCATATCATATCCACAAGGACTTGGACCAGGCGACGTGGTAGGCGTAAAACCTCATATTGGGCGCTTGCAGATAAGAAAAAAGGCAATTGAGTATAGTTGGTGTCTTTTTGAAACTTAGCCTGTCCACACTTGAGTGTTTGCGTTTTTCTTAATCTGGATATCCAAGCTCCTCCCCCGTCTCCTTCCACAGCGGATATTTCTTCATCACGGATTTGAAGAGATCCGACTCCATCAGGGTGTTGAGCCAACGCTGAACATTGGGGATCGGTTGCGCGTCGAACCAGTCGGGATCGGCGATGCGGAACTGGCGGATAAAAGGGAAGATCGCGATGTCGCTGAGGCCACGGGCCTCGCCATGAAGGAACGGCTGGTCTTGCAGGCGCATTTCGAGCGTTTTTAGAAACTCAAATCCTTCCGTCCGATGCGTTTCCTTGTCCGTGTCTTCGTAGCGCGTTGAATATTTGTAACGGTCCAGGTGATGCTTGAACGGCCCGTCATTCTCGGCAATCAGGGCGTCGTCGCGCCGGATGAGCCAGCCCTCCGGGTCGCGCCGCGCCAGCGCCCAGTCCATCACGTCGATGCTTTCGTCGATGACGTCCTCGCCGAGAACCAGAACCGGCACGGTCCCCTTTGGCGAGGCGGCGAGCATTTCGTCCGGTTTATCGCGGAGCAGAATTTCGCGCAGGCGCACCGGGGTTTCGCTGATGGCGATCGCCATCCGTCCGCGCATGGCGTAAGGGCAGCGGCGAAAAGAATAGAGGATGGGCGGGCTTTCGCTCATTCAGGATTACTCGTCGTCAATAAAGAATGAATTCATAGGATCACGGCTTTTGCTTTTCCGCCCTGCGCCGGAAGAGGCAGCCTGGCGCACGCCGATATGCTTTTTGCCGCGCGCTTTGGCGAGGTCTATCTGTTTCTGTCGCTCAGCGAAATTGCGGCGTTTTTCCTCCGATAGCTTGTCGTGACAGTTGGGGCAAGAAACCCCCGGCGCGTAATGTGATGATGCTTTGTCGGCTTCGGTAATCGGTTGCCGACAGGCATGACACATATCGTATGTGCCGGGCGCGAGGTCGTGACCGACAGAAACCCGGTTGTCGAAGACAAAACACTCGCCGCGCCACAGGCTTTCATCTTCGGGCACCGTTTCGAGATATTTCAAGATGCCGCCCTTCAAATGGACGACCTCATCAACACCTTCAGCGCGCAGGAACGCCGTGGATTTCTCGCAGCGTATGCCGCCGGTGCAGAACATCGCGACTTTCTTGATATCGTGCTCTTCACGGAACTTTCGAAACCACTCGGGGAACTCTCGGAACGATTCCGTCTGCGGATTGATCGCGCCGTCAAACGTTCCGATGCTGACTTCGTAGTCATTGCGGGTATCGATGACGATGGTGTCAGGGTCAGAAATCACCTTGTTCCAGTCATGAGGATCTACATAGCGCTCATG
>JBCBSY010000359.1:0-2812 GCA_039818925.1 Pseudomonadota bacterium
TGCATGAAAGGCAACCCGGTCAGGCTAGCCGCGGCGACCGTTGTGCCGTGATAGGCGCGTTCGCGTGCAATGATGGCTTTCTTTTGTGGCTGACCTTTGAGATTCCAGTAATACCAGATGAATTTTACAGCGGAATCATTCGCCTCCGACCCTGAACTGGCGAAGAAAATCTGGTTGAGGTCAGCAGGCGTTTTTTTGGCGAGGAGGGCGCTTAGCTCCGCCGCATAGGGCGTCGTCGTCTGAAAAAACGTGTTGTAATAGCTCAGCGTTTTCATGGCGTTGGACGCCGCGTCCGCCAGGGCTTCAACACCGTAGCCGACCTGAACGCACCAAAGGCCGCCCATGCCGTCGATGATCCGGGCGCCTTCCGAGTCCCATAGATAAACACCTTTAGCGCGGGTGATAACGCGCGGATTTCGTTCCCGCAAACTGTGATGAACCGTGAACGGATGAAGGTGATGCGCATTGTCTAGCGCTTGCAGATGCGCCGTATTGTTTGCGCGTGCTCGTGCGTTGGGACTTCCATTTGTGGGAGTCTGTTCGGGCATTGCTAACTCCGGATCAATTAACCTAGACTCACATAAGCATAAATTGCGACTCTGCAGAATAGAACTTTGTTGTTTTCAACTGCAGGCCTTGGTAGGTCATGGGCGACTGCTAGCCCAGAAATCAAAAAAAGGGCTTACATCTGTTACGCGCTCTCGCTTTGCTCCAGGAAGAAATTTTTGGCCCTGTGATCTCTGCGATTGCGTTCGATGTTTTCGACGACGCCATGAAGATTGCAAATGATACGATTTATGGGTTAGCGGCGGGGATATGGACGAGCGATATTAACACAGCGCACCACGCCGGCCGCCGGTTGCGCGCCGGCAATGTGTGGATCAACTGCTGGGATGGAAGCGACATTACAACACCTTTCGGCGGTTTTAAACAATCCGGCTTTGGACGCGACAGATCGCTCCATACATTTGATAAGTATACTGACCTAAAGACGATATGGCTAAAACTATCGCCGCCCCGAAATTGAGGTACATGGTTGATTTAGATGGACAAGATTTCCAATCATGATGCGATCCGCAGATGGGCGGAGGAGGCAAAATCCGTTTCCCATATATCAGCAGTAGTTTGCGATCTTAATGGTGTCTTGCGCGGTAAAAAGGCGCCGATTAAAGACATTGAGAAGATTATCAGGGGAAGTTTCAAGCTTCCGCTTTCCACACTGTTGCTCGACATCTGGGGTCGCGATGTGATGCAAAGCGGACAGGTGCTGGAGACCGGTGATGTTGATGGCGTTCTGGCGCCAACCTCGCGCGGCATTATTCCTGTCAGTTGGGGTGTGTCCCCAACGGCGCTTTTTCCGTTGTCGATGAATAGGTTCAACGGCGAACCCTATGAGGGTGATGCTCGGCAGGTGTTGGCGTCGATTGTGCAGCAATACAAATCCAGGGATATGACTCCTGTGTGCGCCATGGAGCTGGAGTTCTATCTTTATAAGCCGGCCGATGCGGGAAAGGGGCTTTCTGCGCCGGGCGGAGGACGGGCGGTTGCTGCGGCTTCGCTCTATGATCTCAACGAATTAGAACATGTGTCGCCGATTATTGAGGAAACCTACGCTGTTTGCGCCAGGTTAGGCATCCCCGTTGGGGCAACGATCTCTGAAGGCGGCGCCGGGCAATTCGAGATCAACCTCGTCCACCAATCGGACGCGTTGCGCGCCGCCGACGACGCATTGCTGTTGAAACAGATCGTAAAAGGCGTGGCGAAAAAACACGGACTTGCCGCAACATTTATGGCGACACCTTTTGGTGACGACGCGGGCAATGGTTTGCATCTGCATGTGAGCATTCTGAATGGCGCAGGCGAAAATGTTTTTGATAATGGCAAGCCGGAAGGATCGAAGCAGCTTCGGCATGCGATCGGGGGCCTGCTTGAAGCTTTGCCGACGTCCATGCTTGTTTTCGCGCCGCACGCAAATTCCTATCGCAGGCTGCGGGAAGGAACGCACGCGCCAACAAAATGCAACTGGGGCTATGATAACCGCACCGCCGCAATCCGCGTTCCCAGTGGTTCGAATACGTCGCGGCGCATCGAACACCGGGTCGCCGGCGCGGACGCTAACCCTTATCTGGTTATGGCGGTGATTTTGGGCGCAATGTTAAATGGTTTGGAGGAAAAAACTCCGCTTGGCGCGCCCGCACATGGCAACGCCTATGAAAGCGGCAGCGCAAATTTGCCGAACAGTTGGCAAGATGCGATCTCCGCATTCGCCACATCGAGTATGATGCGCAAGATTTTTAACGACCTGTTGGTTGACGCCTTCACCGCGTGCAAACGCCAGGAATTAGAGACCCTCGCCGCTATTGTTCCCCCCGCGGAGATTGAAGCCTACCTTGAAACTGTTTGAGAGTTTTTTGAAATGGGCGCCATGGTCAATTCGAAAAACATCAGCGAGTGCATCCGCTAATGGTGAATGTCCTTTATGCAAATGAACGACCCGGCGTTTATCCACAATCGTATTATGTGGCGACTGCAGACTTATTGCCGGCATTTGCGCCGCTGAAGGGCGAGAGACGAGCCGATGTTTGTGTGGTTGGCGGCGGATATTCTGGACTGTCCGCAGCGCTGCATCTGAGACGCCGTGGATATGCCGTCACTTTATTAGATGCGCACCGGTTAGGCTGGGGCGCATCAGGACGCAATGGCGGGCAACTCGGTTCCGGTCAGAATGCAGACCCTAAACAGCTCGTGGAGCGTTTCGGCCTTGAAGATGCGCGCCGGCTATGGCGGATTGCTGAGGACGCCAAGCGACTGG
>JBCBSY010000360.1:0-2801 GCA_039818925.1 Pseudomonadota bacterium
CAGCTGATCGCAAATATGAGTCATGAACTTCGCACCCCCTTGAACGGCGTGATCGGCTTTGCCGACATTCTAAAAAAGGAAGCCTTCGGACCGCTCGGCGTCGCGGAGTACAAAGAGTACGCGCAGAGCATTCACGAAAGCGGTGTGCGGCTTCTCTCAGTATTCAACGACATGCTCCACATCGCCAAGCTCGATTCCGGTGATTTCGAGCTGTGCCTTGATGACGTGGCGCTTGATGAAACCATCGAAAGCTATGTTCATAAATTCGAGCGTGAAGTCGAGGAGCAAGAAAAAATTCTTCGCACCAAAATTGAAAACGGCATTAGCGTTGAAGTTGACACCAGCGTGCTTCGCGAAATTATCAATCACTTGATTTCAAACGCGATGAAGTTTACTGAATCGGGAGATTTCATTGTGGTTTGTGCGGAACGTGACGGCAATGATCTTGTCTTGCAGATTATCGACAATGGTTGCGGTGTCGCCGAGGCATCTATTCCTAAACTGACAGCGGCCTTCTACCAGGGCGATGGCGCGCTTAATCGCAAATTTGAAGGGGCGGGACTTGGCCTTTACGTCGTTGCGAAATTCGTTGACTTGCATGGCGGCGCTTTGAGCTTCAAGAGCGAGCCAGGCAAGGGGTTTCTCGCCAATATACGCCTGCACAATGTCGTCAAGGATATGGTGACGAGCACCGCCGCGTAATTGCGCTGGCGCATTGCGCAATCAATAACTACCCACATTCATGCTCCCATTTGGGTCGCGGCGATTCCTGCGCTATCAAGTGCGGATCGCAACCGGGAGCCGCTCGACATCCTGAAAGAAACAGTCAAATCCGTCCGCCCGCTTGTTTTTTGGCCGCCGGTCATTCTTTTGACGGCCGCACTATGCTTCAGCCTGGTTGATTTTGATGAATTTCACAGCTCGGTCACGGCCGCCAATCGCTGGGTGTTGCAGCATTTTGACTGGCTCTTTAGTTACGCATCTTTTGCCGCGGTCATGCTGACAATCTGGGTCGCCTTTTCTCCGCTTGGCGCAGTCAGGATTGGCGGCCCGGATGCAAAGCCAATCCTCAGCCGCTGGAACTGGTTTTCCATCACGCTTTGCACGACGATTGCGATTGGCATTCTATTCTGGGGCTCGGCCGAACCGATGTTTCATATCAAAGCGCCGCCTGCGTTTTCAGGATCCGATCCTTATACAGAGGAAGCATCGCGATTTGCACTGTCGTCGATGTTTATGCATTGGACGTTTACGCCTTACGCAATCTACACGGTGCCGGCCCTGGCGTTTGCGCTGGCGCATTACAATCTCGGGCGTCCATACTCCCTGAGCGGGCCATTGTCGCTCATCTTTGGCAAGGCGGCGACGGGCCGTGCAGGCGCTATAATCGATGCAGTTGGGCTCTACGCGCTGGTGGCCGGGGTTGCGGCGTCCTTGGGCGCCGGCGTCATGACGCTTTCCGGCGGTGTTGAATCAGTTGCAGGATTTTCAGATTCGGTATGGCTGCGTTTGGTCGTGACGATCGCCATCGTGGCGCTTTTCGTCGTATCGTCGATCAGCGGGCTGCAGCGTGGCATTCGGATTTTGTCCGATATTAACACGCGCTTTTTTTTACTGATCGCCCTTTTTGTCTTGGCGGCGGGGCCCACTTGGCAAATTCTCATGTTGGGGGCCGAAAGCGCGGTCGAATATGTGGCGAAGTTCATTCCGCGCAGTCTTGCCTTGGGCGAACGCGCCGGCGCGGACTGGACTCATGATTGGACTGTCTTTTACTTTGCCAACTGGCTCGCTTGGGCGCCGATTACGGCGTTGTTCCTGGGGCGAATTGCCATGGGCTACACCGTGCGGGAGTTCATGCTGTTCAACCTGGCGGCGCCGGCGCTGTTCGGCGCCTTGTGGATGACGGTGTTCGGCGGGGCCGCCATTGGCATAAATGCAGAGGACGGCAATACGCTGGTCGCCGCGCTTGACGCACGCGGCCCTGAAGCGGTGATTTACGTATTGTTTGAGGCGTTGCCGTTCAGTCAGATTATCATTGGACTGTTTATCCTTCTCACTTTTATCTCTTTTGTAACGGCGATGGATTCCAATACCCACTCGATCTCAAATTTGTGTTTGAAAGACATCGGACCCGACCAAAAGCGCCCGCGCACGGACCGTTGGGTGAAGATTTTCTGGGGCGTGCTCATTGGCGCGGTGGCGTTTATCATGACCTCGACAACCGGCATTGACGGCGTGCGCATGTTGTCGAATCTTGGCGGATTGCCCGGTCTATTTATACTGATCGCCATGGGCGTGGTGATCCTGGCGATGCGGATCAACTGGATTGACGAAGTGCGTGCAGCAGCACAACCGGCGTCAGCGATAAAAACCGCCAGCAAAAAAGTCGGATAACAGCGCTGTCTTCTTTCTTGCGATGTCCCGCGCCTCTTCCGGGCTGGTCTGGCGAATCCAGACATGATCCCCTGGCCTTAATTGTCCTGTAAGCGGCAAATCTGCGGCAATAATCTGGGCGATGCGGGGATAGCCGCCGACGGTTTGTGCGTCAGCGAGCAGCAGGAATGGCGTCCCGTCCTGCGGACACTGCACAGCGCCAGGAAAGACCGGACTGCTCGCCATCGGCGGCGCTCCGTGCAGCGCTAGCAGCGCGCCCTCCAATTGCAGCCCCATGCGGTCCGCGCGCCGCCCCACCGTCCAGCGCTGGGAAAAAAATTTCGTAGCCCCGCCATCCAAAAGCACGCTCGCCTCGGGGCCGGGAATGCCGCGCAAAAAATACTCATGGGTGAGGTGCGGTCTCAGCG
>JBCBSY010000361.1:0-2796 GCA_039818925.1 Pseudomonadota bacterium
GATGATCACGGCGATGGCCATGACCCGGGAGGCCGAGCGCGGCACGCTGGAAAATCTGCTCGCGATGCCGGCGCAGCCTTTTGAGGTGATGATCGGCAAAATCACGCCTTATGTGGCAGTCGGCGCGGTGCAGACGGCGGTTGTTCTGATCGCCGCCAAATATATTTTCGGCACGCCCTTCGCGGGCGCGTTGTGGCTGCTTGTGCTGGGCGTGATGATCTTCGTCTTTGCCAATCTGGCGGTGGGTTTTACCTTTTCGACCATCGCGCAGTCACAGATGCAGGCAATGCAACTCACCTTCTTTTTCTTTCTGCCGTCGCTTTTGCTTTCCGGTTTCATGTTTCCCTTTCGCGGGATGCCGGATTGGGCGCAAACCATTGGAGAGGCGCTGCCGCTGACGCATTTCTTGCGGATCGTACGCGGGGTGATGCTGAAGGGCGCTGGGTTCAGTGATCTCAGCGCGGCGTTTCTGGCGCTGGTCGCCATCGCCGCCGTGGCGTGTTTCGCCGCCATGATGCGCTACCGCAGAACGCTGGATTAAGCGAGCGCGTGGTCAGACTAGGGCGCTCGCCTGAACGCTGGGCATGGGCAATGACGCAAACGGGGCCGCAAACGGTGCGCACAAAAGGGCGCGGCTTGTCACTTATTGAACAATCCTTTGAAAGCGTGTGTTGTTTTCAGCGGCGCATGTGCCAATCATAAGGTCGAAACAGAGGAGAATTGCTTATGCGCGTCGCCGACCTTGTTCTCGATATCCTTCATGCGCATGGCGTGAAACATGTCTTTGGCGTTCCCGGAGACGCAATCAACGACATTACTTTTGCAATTAAACAGCGCGACGATATGGAGTTCATTCTCGTCCGTCATGAAGAAGCCGGGTCCTTTATGGCGTCGGCGCAAGCCAAGCTGACGGGCAATCTTTCCGCTTGCGTCGGGACGGCCGGGCCGGGCGCCATTCATCTTCTAAACGGTCTTTACGACGCCAAACTGGATCACGCGCCGGTCATCGCCATCACCGGTCAGACAGCGACGCAATATATCGGCACCGGCTATCACCAAGAGGTCGATACGGAGCGCCTCTTTTCCGATGTGGCCGAATATTCGCGCACGGTGATGACGGAAGACCAGTTGCCGGCGCTGATGCTGGAGGCGTGCAAAGCGGCGGTGTCGGCCCCGGGGGTCGCTCATATTTCGATCCCGACAGATGTCGCCGGTCGCAAGGTCAAATCAGGGCGCAGCGATTACAAGCTGGGGTCGGAAAGAGGCGAAACCCGTCCCTGTGAGCCCTCGCTGGCTGAGGCGGTGCGGCTCATCAATGAAAGCGAAAAACCGGCCATTCTCGCTGGGATCGGCGCTGCAGGCGCGCGCCGCGAACTGCTCTCTTTATCTCAGCGGTTAAAGGCGCCAATTGTCCGTACGCTGCGGGCCAAGGATTTTATCGACGAGTGCGATGAGGCGTGCATTGGCGGTCTCGGGCTGCTCGGCTCGCAAGCCGGCTCAGCGGCTATGGACGGATGCGATCTCCTGATCATTGTCGGCGCGGATTATCCTTATGTCAGTTTTTATCCGGACAACGCAAAGATCATTCAGATTGAACCGAACCCGCACCGTATGGGCCGCCGGGCGGGCGTCGCCGCGCCCTTGCGCAGCCATGCGCGCCCGGCGCTGGAAGAATTGCTGACGCGGACCGAGCCGAAGACGTCCGGTCAGTTCTACGAGGACATGCAAAAGCAGAAAGATAAAGAACGCAAATCCAACATCAAAACCGAACAGTCCGACAATACGCCGATCAAACCGCAACGCGCGATCGCCGACCTTGCGGCCATCGCGCCGGATAATGCGATCTTTTTATGCGATACCGGCACGACGACCGCATGGACGGCTCGCCATCTTCGCATTGGCGAAGGACAGCGTTATACGCTTTCCTCGGCGCTCGCTTCCATGGCGTTCGCCATGCCGGGCGCCATCGGCGCGCAGCTAGCCTATCCGGACCGGCCGGTGATTGCGATTGCAGGCGATGGCGGCTTCGCGATGCTGATGGCGGATTTTGTGACGGCGGTGAAATATGAGCTGCCGATTATTTGCGTCGTTTTCAATAACAGCAAACTCGGCTTTATCGCCTTGGAGCAGGAAGCCAAGGCGTTGCCCGAGCATTCCATCGATCTTCTTAATCCGGATTTCGTGAAATTTGCGCAAGCTTGCGGCGGCGCCGGCTTTCGGGTCGAAAACCCGGAAGATTTGCGCGCGACCTATGAGCAGGCGATGGCGTTGAAAAAGCCTGTTATCGTTGATGTTGTTGTCGATCCGAATGAGTTGATCATGCCGCCGAAAATCACGCTCGAGCAGGCCTTGAATTTTGGCATCGCCAAGGTCAGAGAAGCGATTGACTAAGCGCCGCCGCAACCTTTCGACCCCAAATTCTTACCGGCGTCTTAACGCGGTGATTTTCGCCCAGATCTTAGAGGGCATTTTTTAACCAGAACGGCCTCGCAACGGGTTGCGAGGTCCTAGCGTCCTACTTATATCCCGCCCGAACGCGGGGCTCAGCCGTCTCAAACGGCGGCGATCTCTGTATGAACCAACTCTAACCTTAAGGGGCGTGTCCGCTTCCGGCGCTTTCTGGCGCTTTTGGCCGATTGAGAGGCCGGAAATAATGGGGCCGCTCGCTGCAACGGAGAATATGAATGGGCAAGGTTATCGGCATCGACCTCGGGACAACAAACTCGTGCGTCGCCGTCATCCGTGAAGGCGACAACCGATGGGGTTGTCCGGGCGCCTTCGGCGTTTTCAATAACT
>JBCBSY010000362.1:0-2794 GCA_039818925.1 Pseudomonadota bacterium
ATGCCTGATGCGCGGTATCGAAGCAGTCAAGCCCGGTGCGCGGATGGGTGCGATCGGCGCGGCGATCCAGGCCCATGCGGAGGCCGAGCGCTGTTCCGTGGTGCGCGATTTTTGCGGCCACGGCCTCGGGCGGGTGTTTCATGATGCCCCCAATGTCGTTCACTATGCGGAATACAAAGATCGGTGGGGCGGCGTTCATCAGGCGCCGGAAACAGAACTGAAAGAAGGCATGTTCTTCACGATCGAACCGATGATTAATGAAGGCAAGCCTGACGTTAAACTCCTGAAAGACAACTGGACCGCCGTTTCCCGCGATAAATCCCTGTCAGCGCAGTTCGAGCACTCGATCGGCGTGACAAAAGAGGGGGCGGAAATTTTCACCGCCTCTCCGAAAGGCCTCGACCGGCCGCCTTATTAAGGCTGGATCGCCCGGCCAATATCGCGCAAGGTCGCACCGGGCTTAACGACGCCGATGCCGGCCATCAAAGCATCATAGGTTGCATCAACAAGACGGCGGGCCTTCACCTTCGGTTCGCCCGCGAAAAACATGCGGCTGGTGTCGCCGTGCCAGCCGTCAACGATGACCGTGACGTCGATGTTCATGATGTCGCCGTTCTTCAGCACTTTGTCGCTGGGGATGCCATGACAAATTACATGATTGAGCGAAATGCAGCTTGAATGCCGGTAGCCTTTGTAGCCGACCGTCGCCGGCATGGCGTCGTGACTGAGGACAAAGTCCCGGATCAAGTCATCGAGAGCGCCTGTGGTCACGCCCGGTTTCACGTGCTCGCTGATCATATCGAGACAGGATGCGGCAAGGCGCCCAGCGGTCCTCATTCCTTCAAAGTCTTCCGGACCGTGCAAGCGGATCGCGCCGGTGCGTATGTCGCGTTCGTCGTCGGCAATCGCTTCAGTCATCAGGGATTCACCTCAATTTCCAGGGCCTTGCGCAATACAACCTCTTCGGTCGTCACTTCGCAATCATAGCACAAGAGTTCAACCCCCGCGGAATGGGCGGATTTCAGGGCTTTCGCATAGGCCGGATCAAGATCGCCTGCCGGCGCAAATCGTCTGCAATCGCTGCGTTGGACCACAAACAGCATGACCGCCCGATCGCCTGCGGCGGCGACCCGGGCGAGTTCGCTCAGATGCTTCGCCCCGCGGGTGGTGACGCTATCTGGAAATTCGGCGAGCCCCGGCGTGCGTGAGAGGTGGACGTTCTTGATCTCAACATAGCAGGGGTTCTTACGGCGCCTGCCGGACAATAGAAGGTCGATGCGGCTGCCCTCCCCATATTTCACCTCGCGAGCAATGTCGCCATAGCCAGAAAGCTCCGGGATGACGCCTGCATCAATCGCTTCAGAAGCAATTCGGTTGGGGTTTGCGGTGTTAACGGGGATGAGCGTTTCATCGACCTCAACAAGCTCCCAGGAGAAAGCAAGCTTACGCTTTTTGTCGCCATGTTCGTGCGCCCATACGGGCGCGCCTTCGACGGCGACGCCCAGCATGGAGCCAGGGTTGGCGCAATGCGCCGTAATCGTCCTGCCGTCCGCCAGTTCAATATCCGCAAGGAAGCGTTTGTAGCGCCGGAGCAGTCGTCCGCGCTTCAGTGGCGACGGCAGTCGCATAAATCGTCTCCGAGAGTGTTAAATGTTGCAGAATACGTAGATCACATTCACCAGCAGAACCGGCGATTATCATGTGCCGGGGCGGGCGGTCTATTCCATTTAGTAAACCGGTTCGCCAGCCAGATAGGCGGCCTGAACTTCCATGGTGTTGAGATCCTGCATCCTCCGAAACAGCCGCCCTTAGTCCAAATCCAAGCGGCGCTGTCTCCAGCGCCGCTTGTTCTGCGATCGGTATCGGCTTCCGCTAGTTGCTCGCACTGAGGCCGCGTAGATATTGATCCAGGAAGGATACATACGCCTCAGAAGCCGTAATGCGGTTGGCCCGGCTACGGAATCCATGGCCCTCGTCCGGGAAGAGTACATATTCCACAGGCACGCCGTTTTCGCGCAGGGCGTCCACCATCTCATCGCTCTCAATTTGGAGAACGCGCGGGTCATTGGCGCCTTGAACGACAAGCACCGGCTTGGTGATGTTGTCCGCATGGAATAACGGTGAAATCCGGCGATGGCGTTCGCCATCGGTTTCGGGATCCCCCATTTCGTCATAGAGCGACTCTTTAAATGACTCCCACCATGGGGGAATGCTGGTCAGCGTGCGCACCCAATTGGTGACGCCGAAGATGTTGATGCCGACATCGAAAACTTCCGGTTCAAAGGCTAGCGCCGCCATGACCATGTAGCCGCCGTAAGAGCCGCCAATAATGCCGATCCGTTCGTCGTCAACCCAGTCAAGGCTCTCCAGATAGGTTCGCCCATAGACAATGTCCTGCAGGTCAACTTCGCCGTGTTTTTTGTCGTCCATGTGAAAGAAAGTTTTACCGTATCCGGACGATCCGCGGTTATTGGCGCCAAGCACCGCATAGCCGTGATTGACCAGATGCTGGATGGTTGCGGAATAGCAGTGCGAGTTTGTCCGCCAGGACCGCCATGCACCCAGACCAGCGCCGGCACCGGGTTCTCCGCGCTAGCGCCTTGCGGTTTATAGAGGATGCTTGGAATTTCAAGACCGTCAAAGCTCTCATATCGAATGACTTCGCTTTCAACGAGATGGGCCTGATCAATGTCCGGGTTCAGAGCTTGTGTATGCTGCATTAGATTTTTGCCGTTAATCTTCACCGTAAAGACATTTGACGGCGATGTCGGCGCATTGATGAGAAACGCCATCA
>JBCBSY010000363.1:0-2793 GCA_039818925.1 Pseudomonadota bacterium
CATCGCCGCCGACAACGATCTTCTCGATTTTTTCCTGGGCCGATTTGAGGGTTTTTTCGCAATGGGCTTTAAGCGCCGCGCCGCGCTCATAAAGCGCGATGGAATCCTCCAGCGCCGCCTGCCCACTTTCCAGCTTTTGCACGATGCTCTCCAGTTCGGCGAGCGCGCTTTCAAAACTAAGCTTTGCAATATCATCAGGTTTCTTGGCCATGGACGGAGTTTTGCGACGGAACGGCCCGCTTGGCAAGCATTGAGCGCGTACTTGGTGGCGTCTTCAACAGGATCGCTTTAGACAACTCCGATGAAGACTTACGATGTCGCCATAATCGGCGCCGGCGCCGCCGGGATGATGTGCGCCATTGAGGCGGGACGGCGCGGCCAGCGCGTACTCCTCATTGATCATGCGGCGAAGCCGGGCGAGAAGATCCGGATTTCCGGCGGCGGTCGCTGCAACTTCGCCAATATTCACGCAGCGCCGAAAAACTTCCTGTCACAGAACCCGCATTTTTGCGTCTCTGCGCTGAAGCGCTACACACCTGCGGATTTCATCGCGCGTGTCGACCAGCGCGGCATCGCCTGGCATGAAAAAACGCTAGGTCAGCTGTTTTGCGACGGATCCTCAAAAGAGATCATCTCCATGCTGACCGATGACTGCCAGGCGGCGGGCGTGTCGATTGAACTTGGCGTTACCGTGAACGCGGTCGAAAAGCCGGGCGACAGGTTTCGCCTCTCGACCACAGGCGGTGAGATCGCCTGCAAAACACTCGTGATCGCCACGGGCGGCAAGTCGATCCCGAAAATGGGGGCAACGGATTTCGCCTATCGCATCGCCGAACAGTTTGGTCTTGCCATTGTCGAGCCGCGACCGGCGCTTGTGCCTCTGACCTTTAGCGCCGGCCTGATCGAGGAAACAAAGCCGTTGAGCGGCGTCAGCACCGATGCGCTTGTTTCCTGTGGGAAGACGACCTTTCACGAAGCTTTGCTTTTCACCCATCGCGGCGTTTCCGGGCCCAGCATTTTGCAGATTTCTTCTTACTGGCGCGAAGGCGATGAAGTGGCCATTGATCTCGCCGCAAAGACGGATGTTTATGAAGGGCTAAAGCGCGCACGTCAGGAAAACGGCCGGTTGGCGCCGCAGACGGCGCTCGCCGCTTTTTTGCCCAAGCGACTTGCCGACTGGGTTGCGGCGCGCACGCATGCCGACGGGCGCATCGCCGATTATTCCGACAAGAAGCTTCGGACGATTGCGGCGACGATCAACGACTGGCGGTTAAAACCTGTCGGCAGTGAAGGGTGGCGTACGGCGGAAGTCACGCTTGGCGGCGTCAACACCGATGCGCTTTCTTCCAAGACTATGGAAGTAAAATCCGTTCCCGGATTATATTTCATTGGCGAAACTGTTGACGTGACGGGTTGGCTCGGCGGGTACAATTTTCAGTGGGCCTGGGCCTCCGGCTGGGCCGCCGGGCAAGTTGTTTGAGATCACTCCGCAAGCGCCTGTGCGCCGACCGTACTTTTCGCGCGCGGCCGCTCATAAATCCGCCAGGACCAGTAATGATTGCCGCCCTCGCGCCCGGCGCGAGTCCAACCCTCGCGTTTCAAGCGCCGGTCGATCATCCAGTTGAGATAACCATGCGCGCATAAGACAACGTCCCCGTCGGCGGCGTGCGTTTCCAGGCGGGAGACAATTTTTCCGACGCGCTCCCAAGTCTCTCGGTGATGTTCAACCCCGTCCGGCGCATATCCGAGTATCCACAAGACGCGTGAGATCACGCCCCACTGGCCGGGACGCAATCTCAGAAAACTTGGCAGCGGCGGCGGCGGCAACGGCGCTTCAACGAACATTGGGTCCGCCGGGGACTCGCGCCCACCCGTCGCCTTTGCGGCGGTTTCAATGGCGCGCGGCAGCGTCGACGACAACACCGTCGGTGCATCCTTGGCCAGTTCGATCAGGGTTTCCGGCGGCTTTTCATCCGGATGAAGGCCGCTTTCATCATAGCGCGCCCACCAGTCGCCATATTCCCGCGCCGTAATGGAAACGTCGCGGGATAAGTCAGGTCGCCCATGGCGTGCGGTGATGATGCGGCCGGTCATGGTGTTGCTGCTTTGCCCCGGGCTCTTATGGCGCGGTTTTCAGCCTTCCATCAAGGCTTTTACATGGGCTGCGGCGCTGGCGGCGAGCGCCGGCAAGTCATATCCGCCCTCAAGGATCGAGACCACGCGGCCACCGGCCGTTTCCCGCGCGACGCCCATGATCTCTCGCGTCACCCAGGCAAAATCGTCCTCTGTCAGTTGCAGTCCGCCCAAAGGATCGGCGCGATGGGCGTCAAATCCCGCTGAGATGACGATGATGTCCGGGGAAAAATTCGACAGGGCCGGCAGCAAATTCTCGCCCCACGCCCTGCGAAACGCGGTCGCGCCCTCGCCGCCCGCCAGCGGGGCGTTGGCGATATTGTCAAAAGCGCCGTGATCGCTCGCACGGCCCGTGCCCGGATATTGCGGCCATTCGTGCGACGAGGCGTAAAACGCATTCTCATCGTGCCAGAAGGCCGCCTCAGTGCCGTTCCCGTGATGCACATCAAAATCGACCACTGCGACGCGCTTTGCATCATGGGCGGTGCGCGCGTGAAGCGCCGCAATCGCCGCGCCGTTAAACAGGCAAAACCCCATCGCCCTTTCCGGTTCCGCATGGTGTCCGGGCGGTCGCGCGGCGACAAATGCGTTCGTCGCGTCATCAGCGTAAAGCGCGTCCACCGCAGCGCAAGCGCCGCCCGCGGCGCGCAGCGTGGCGTC
>JBCBSY010000364.1:0-2775 GCA_039818925.1 Pseudomonadota bacterium
CCGCCATAACAATCCGGTAATCGTGGCTGTCATCCGCGCCGCCTTTCAAATCCGTCAGCAGCAGATAGGTGATGAGCCCGTCCTCGCCTTTGGCGCCGAAGGGCAGGCGTAAGTTTTTTTTCCGGAACGCTGTTATGGCGCAGCCTGAAAGCGCATAAAGATTGCCGCTCAAATAGTTATGCACCAGAAGCCGGCGCGCCCAGCGGCGGCGGCTGCGTCCGGCAATGGGAAGCGCTGCGGCGGCATATGCTTCCGGTGCAGCGTTCAATGTCGCATCGAGCGCTTTCAGCGCATTCTCACTGGCGCGCACATCGCCATCGAGAAAGACATGGGTTCGGACCGCCGGATTGGACAGCCGGTGCACATAGTCGTTCCAGGCGTTTGCCTTGTCTGCAACAGCAAGCTCATGCAGTTGAATGCGATGATCAGCGGCCGAAAGGGTTCTGGCGATGAGCGCCGTCTGGTCAGTGCAGCCATTTGCAAGGATATGAATCTGGTCTGCGCCGCTGAGCCCCGCGGCGCGAAGCGAGCCGATACAGGCAGGCAGTAAACGCTCCTCATTATGCGCAAAGATGCAAACCGAAACACTCATATTCCACTCATAGCATTCGGCGCTTTTTCAGGAGGTAAACGTTTGAGATCGCTTCGTTAACGCTGATTTTCGTTTTTTGGCTGTTCTTCGCCGTTCTCGCCCTCCTCATCCTCTTCTTCGTTTTTGTCCGGGCCCGGGTCGGTTTCCTCGATCGTTTCCTGGAACCGCTTTGGCGAATGGCGAGCGGCCTTGCGCACGAGAAAATCAAACCATTTCCAGCGACGGCGCATGGCGCGGATCAATGGCCTGGCGGCGGGATTGGCGGCGGCGATCATCAACAGGCCGAGGACAATCAACGGCAGTCCGAGCGGCAGCGGTGAAATCGCGGCGATCACGCCGTAAACGAGAATGACAATGCCGACGATCGTCGTGACGAATCTGGCGATCATGGACTTGCGCGCACCATCGCTGGCGGGCCTCCTCACTGGTGCTGCGGCTTGAGCACGGCCCGCCCGCAGGACTATGATGACAGCGATCATAGCCGGAGGAGCCGCCAATGCCAGATCATGGAGACACAAACGCGCCGCGCGCCAAGTTCCGCGCCATGACCGAAGGCACGCAGGAAGACTGGTCGACGATTGCAAGCCAGTTTGTTCCTTTCGCTGCGCAGGGCGGCGCGCGGGTGATCGAACATCTCAAAATTTTACGCGGCGATTATGGCGGGTTTCCCATCGACCGGTTTGAGCATTGTTTGCAAACGGCGACCCGCGCCCACAAGGATGGCCGCGACGAGGAGTATGTCGTTTGTGCGCTATTGCACGATATTGGCGATACGCTCGGCGCCTATAATCACCCTGATATCGCGGCGGCGATCCTCAGGCCTTTTATATCCGAGGAAAATCTGTGGATGGTCGAGAAGCATGGAATTTTTCAGGGCTACTATTTCTTCCACTATCTTGGCATGGACCGCGATATGCGAGAGCAATTCCGCGGTCATCCACATTTTGAGCATACCGCGGAATTCTGTGAAAAGTATGATCAAACCGCGTTTGATCCCGATTATGAATCCATGCCGCTTGAAGCCTTTGAACCGATGGTGATGAAGCTTTTCACTGCACCGAAAAACTCCGTTTACGGACCGGCCACAGATGGCGCGTAGGCGCCGGCGCGCCGATGTTGTTGTCGCTTCACGCCCTTAGGCGCCGCTCGTAGAAAAACGCATAGTCGTCAGCACAGGCGTCAGCAACGGCCTGGAGGCCGGGTGCGAGCGCGATTGATTTTGGCTGGTAGGGTCGGAATCCGGTGGAAGTTTCGACTGCGTCGTACCAGTGCGCCGCCCAAAGGCCGTCGCTCTCACGTGGCCCTGCCGGCCAGGACAGCATGGCCTCGTCAAACGCTATATCAAGCGCTGTACATAGCGCACGCAGCATGGGCTCAGGTGCTTTGAGGACATCCGCCGCGTCAATAACAGGCGCCGGCGCGGTCTCATACAACGCGCGCTGGACGCGGTAGCTATCAATGATTGGCGCCACATCCGCGTGCTTGTTAGCGTAGGAGGCGACCATCTCTTTTGGATCGCGGATCAAGTGAAACGGACGTGCGTCTTTCAACCAGTCAAAATCAGGCTGGTTCGCGAAATGAAACGCAATGTGTTTTTCAAACTGCAGCCAATCCGGTTTTGTAGTCTCGGCAAGATCCGCGATCACGTCATCCCAAGCGCAAGGCATATTGGCGATGATCTCGTCGCGCATCGGATGATCCGCGCCGGTGGTTTCCAAATACCAGCCATAGAATGGTTCGTCGATCACACATGCGTCGGGGCGGTTTTCAAAGCTACGCATGATCGTGGTGGAGATATTTCGCGGCCCGGAAAACATGGCGATGCGCGTGGGCGCTTTTGTATTGGTCATGGCCCGCCTCAGGAAAAGGAAAGGACGCGGCCTTTGCGGGCCTCTTCTGCGACCCGGTGGCCGTAAAGGGTCTGCAACCTTTTTACGGCTGGCCCGGGCGACGACGTGATCATACGTCCATCCACCTGAGCGACTGGCGTGACGCCGGCAAAGGTGCCGGTGATGAACGCCTCATCCGCATTATAAACGTCATGCAGGGAGAAATTGCGTTCACGCACAGTCATACCGTTGGCGCGGGCGATTTCAATGATCAGGCCGCGCGTCACACCCCCAAGACAGAAGTCGCCTGTCGACGTCCACAGCTCATCACCGCGCACGATGAAGAAATGGGTT
>JBCBSY010000365.1:0-2757 GCA_039818925.1 Pseudomonadota bacterium
GGCAAGCCGTCCGCTGGCGGCGCCGATCACATGGGTGATGGTGTTTCCATCCTCGGCGAGCGGGGCCGTGACCGAGCGCAACAGCAACCGGCGCCCATCGCATAAGGTCAGCGTATCATCACGATAATGCGGCGCCTGGGAAGCGACCGATGCGTAGATATCGGCCGTCGCCTTGTCGAGCAGGCTGAGGGTCCAGTCGTCTTCGCCGCTCAGATAAACATCGGAAAGTTTCGCCAGACAATCACCGATGTAAATGAAATAGGGAAAGCCGACGCTGCGCTCGAGATCGACCGCAAACACCCAGTCCCAGTCTTGTCCGAGATCGGCTTCTTCCATGGCGCGCCAGTTTGGAAAATGGCCGCGCGCGGTTCGCGCCCAGACATCCACCAGCCGGCGCGTCAAACGCCTGTCCGCTGCTGGCGCAATCGCGGCTTCGCCAAAAAGTTCCGCAACATCGCTAAGCATCACCGCCCCATATCCTTCCAGACGAAACCTTAGGACATGTTCGTAAGCTGACGATTTTCCCGGAGACGAAAATTTAGGTCAAATTGGAGACGATCCGTCACCGCTCCAGTAAAACCTAAAGGATACGGCCTCTCGCCGCGCCGAAAACATGGCTGACATCCTCGCCATTTTCCGAGATTGGCAACAATATGCTGCGAAAGCCGACCCGACGGCCGTCATCGAGGCGTTTGATGTCGCTGAATTCCACCGGAGCCCTGGTCAGCGCTGCTTCGTCCATCTTGGCGATGGCCGTGTCGAGAAGGGTTTTTTCGCGCCGCGGATCGCCCATTGGATAAACCGAAGAAAACCGCGTCAGCTCTTCGCCCATAAAGACGAAATAGGGAAATACATCAGACAGCCTGAGATCGACCGCAAAGCAATAAACCCGGTCGGGCCCAAGATTAAGCGCCTCCACCTCTCGCAGGCTGGGCAACCGATCACCGGCGATTTTCGCCCATTTTTTACGGATCCGCTCGGTCAATCGTCGCTCTGTGATGCGTTGCGAGGACCTGATGACATCCGGTTCCAAGACTTCGGTGTTCATTGAGCCGCCCCTGTTTCACAACCTTGAGTAGAGGGTAGCCGGCGAGATGTGAAAAAGGCGTGTGAGGCAAAGGCGCGCTTTTAATCAAAATTTCCGCTCAAAGCCGACCGGAAATCTTGCCGCCACAGGGGTGACGGTCCGCCCGAGCGGTCCTATAAGAAGCCGCTTTTAGCGCAAAGAAGGGGTTTACCATGAGTCCAGGTTGGATCGCAGTCTCGTTGATCGTTGCTTTCGTGGTCATTTTCGCCGCCCTCAACATCCTCGAAAAAGGCAGCATCGACTAAGGTCCGGGCGAAGCCTCCCAAAATGCAAGGTTTGGCGTTCGCACGGCTGCGTAATGCCGGCTTGTACTAACGGCGGCGCGCCACCCTATATAGAGGCCGAACCTCGAAGCCCTTACAACAAAGGCGTTGCATGCTCCCGGAGCTCTATTCCCAGATCGCATTTGTCATTCTAGGACTCGCCATTTTGCTCGTCGCCGGCGATTTGCTGGTGCGCGGCGCGGTCGGCCTGGCGGCGGCGCTCAAGATCCCCGCCCTTCTGGTCAGCTTGACGATCGTCGCATTTGGCACCTCGGCCCCGGAGCTAGTGGTGACCGTTCAAGCGGTTTTATCGGGCAATGACGGCATTGCGCTCGGAAATATCATCGGATCGAACATCGCCAACATCTTTCTGGTGCTTGGCATCCCCGCCATCATCTATCCGGTGACAACGCATGTGCTTGGCCTGCGCCGTCATGCAGTGATCATGCTGATCGCCACCGCCGTTTTTCTGGGCGCGGCGTATGGGCCGGGAGAAATTGCGTTTGAATTCGGGACCTTTCTGTTCGCCTGTATTGTCGCCTATGTCGTTTACATGTGGGTTCGCGCAAGCCAAGGAGCGTCCGACGACCCGGTGCTTGATGAGGTCGAGGAATACAAAGATGTCGGCGGCCTTAGCCTGAAGACACTAGCGTTCCTCGCCGCCGGACTCATCGGCTTGCCGCTGGGCGCGCATCTTCTGGTGACCAATGGCGCGGACCTCGCCGCTGGACTTGGCGTCCGGGAAGAACTGATCGGCTTGACGATCATTGCTTTCGGCACGTCGTTGCCGGAACTGGCGACGGTGTTCGCCGCCGCAATCCACAAAAAGTCGGATGTGGCGATTGGCGGCGTGGTTGGCTCCAATATCTTCAACATTTTTGCGGTCGGCGGCGCCGCCGGGCTCGCCGGCACGGCGATCTTCGACGGGGCGTCATTAACGCTCGATCTCCCAATTATGACGGTAGCGGCGCTAATTCTTGCGGTTTTTATCCTGACCCGTCGCGATATCGGACGGCTGTGGGGTCTGATTTTCACCGCAGCTTATGTGCTTTTTATCGTTCTGCTCGCATCGAATGCAGGAGTGTTCTGATCCATGACCGCCCCGAACGCAGGCGGCGCGCTGGTGACTGGCGCCGGCAAGCGCATCGGCCGCGCTTTGGCGTTAACGCTTGCAGAGGCGGGGTTTGACGTCGCCGTCCACTACAACAGCTCCAGCAAAGACGCCGAAGCCGTTGCCGATTTGATCCGGCAAAAAGGACGAAAGGCGACCGTCATTCAGGCGAACCTTTCCGATGAAACCCAAACGGAAACTATCATCGCCCGCGCAACCGACGCACTGGGCGCGTTAACGCTGCTGGTCAATTCCGCTTCGACCTTTGACCATGACGACATCGACACCATGACCCG
>JBCBSY010000366.1:0-2746 GCA_039818925.1 Pseudomonadota bacterium
TGTAGGCGGTCATGCTTTTTTCCGATGCGTGTGTGTCGAGCAAAGACAGTCCGACCCCATCAGGAAGCTAGGCCAGCTCAATTTTGACGTTGTTTTCGTTGATCACTACCTTCCTGATGGGGTCGGACTGTCTTTGCTCGACACACACGCATCGGAAAAAAGCATGACCGCCTACATCATGGTTACAGGCGCCAGCGACGCCACTGTTGACTCAAATGCACTGGAAGCGGGCGCCGACGCCTTCGTCGACAAGGAAGACGTTCGTGCAGAGACAATCAGACGCGCCGTCCGCTACGCCATCCAACACAAGAAGCTGCTGCATTCTCTTCATATCGCACGTCACAACGCCGAAACAATAAGATATCATCAGACAGATATCATTCGATCATTTCTGGCGGATTCACGGCGGTTGCTGCAGACTGCGTTACGCGCGGTAGAAGCCATTGATAACGATCTGAAGTCAGATGCGCGAAAACTGCATAGCAATTCCGCCAAGCAAAGCCTGACATTGCTTTCTGAATTTCTGGAACAGCAATATGCGTCACAATCAAAGCTTAGTATCGACTCAAAATACCTTGATAGCATTTCAAGTGACATTAAAGAGCAAAAAAAAGCCGGCATGATTTAAGCCGCTGGCGCTGCAGGCGGCGGCTTTTCATCGTCCTGTCGTTACCAGATTTAGTGTCGGCTTTGAGCGCGCTAATTATAGCGACGCATCAGGCCAACCAGCTTGCCTTGAACAGCAACCCGGTCGGGACCATAGATCCGGGTTTCGAACTCCGGGTTGGCGGCCTCCAGCGCAATGGACGCCCCTTTGCGCCGCAGCCGTTTTAGTGTTGCTTCCTCATCATCTACGAGCGCTACGACAATCGCGCCAGATTCAGCGTCGGCGCAGCGCTTTATGACAACAAAGTCCCCGTCCTGAATGCCGGCCTCGATCATCGATTCACCTTGCACTTCCAGGACGTAGTGATCTCCCTTGCCAAGGAAGGCTTCTGGCGCAGCAAACCGATCGACCTCATGCTGGATTGCCTCAATGGGCGTGCCCGCCGCGATACGACCCAGCACAGGCAGATCGATAGCGCCGGGCATGTCCGATGCGACGCCTGTCTTCTTGGGGCGTTTGAAGTCGGCATTGACGACCGAAGGGCGAAACCTGCGCTGCGCGGGAGATGCCGTTGCATCCACTTTCGCGCCTTCCGGCATTCGCAGCACTTCGAGAGCGCGGGCCCGGTGGGGGAGGCGGCGAATAAACCCGCGTTCCTCCAGAGCCGTAATCAGCCGATGAATCCCCGATTTCGAGCGCAGATCCAACGCCTCCTTCATTTCATCAAATGAGGGTGAAACGCCCGTATCGGTGAGCCGGTCATTGATAAATATCAGCAATTCATGCTGTTTCTTGGTAAGCATTTCCACCCTCGATTCTAATCAGCGCCTTACCTTGCCGCTGCAGCTCGGGAATGCGCTGGCCTTGTCATTTGCCGTGTCACTGTTTGCAAAGCCGAAACGACAAAAGAACAAAACAACAACGATGTTCTATTGTTGTTCTCAAGGGCCGTCAACACCCAGAGAAATTCAGGCAAAAGAAACAGGGTCTAGGAGCGCCTTCGTGGCGGCTGTGACGTCCTTGTGCCGCATGAGGCTCTCACCCACGAGAAATGCCTTTGCGCCGCCTGCCTTCAAGCGAACCAGGTCATCGTGTCTGTTGATGCCGCTCTCGCTGACTACCAGCGCATCGGCAGGAGCCAAGCCCGCGAGTTCTTCAGTTGTATTAAGTGAGGTCTCAAATGTTGCTAAATTACGGTTATTTACGCCGATTAACTTTGCATTAAGGTTAATCGCGCGTTCCATTTCGTCCCGGTTGTGGGTTTCCACCAGGACATCCATGCCCCAGTCGGACGCGGCCGTCATCAGATCAGACGCCAACGCGTCAGAAATACACGCCATGATCAGCAAAATGCAGTCCGCGCCCCAGCACCGCGCTTCCGTGACCTGGTAAGGGTCGATCATGAAGTCCTTCCGCAGCACGGGCAGGGCCGTCGCTGTCCGTGCTGCGCGCAAATATTCCGGCGCGCCTTGAAAACTCGGAGCATCCGTCAGCACAGAAAGGCAGGCAGCGCCGCCAGCCTCATACGCTTTTGCGATTTTCACCGGATCAAAATCTTCCCGGATCAGCCCCTTGGACGGGCTCGCCTTTTTGACTTCGGCAATCAGCGCAAATCCGCTGGACGCCCGTTTCGCCAAGGCCTTTTGAAACTCGCGCACAGGAGGCGCCTCTTTCGCCAGCGCCTCAATTGCAGCAAGCGGTGCATTGGCTTTCGCGGCGGCAACCTCCTGGCGCTTATAGGCGATGATATCGTCCAAAATGGTCATAAGTATTTATTCGAGCGTTTGATTGGAGAGTTCTGCAAGCTTGGCCAGCGCCGCCTTCGCCGCTCCGGAATCGATGGCCGTTTTCGCCAGATGCGCCGCTGACGCAAGGGTGTCGGCTTTGCCGGTGACAAGTAACGCCGCCGCTGCATTCAACACCGCAATGTCGCGATAGGCGGACTTTTCCCCGTCGAGGAGAGCCCGGAGCGCTGCGGCGTTTTCTGACGGCTCGCCGCCAACGAGATCCTCCGCCTTGGCAAAGGGCAAGCCGGCGTCTTCCGGTGTAATCTCAAACTCCTCAATAGTTTCATTTTCAAGCGAAGCGACGAAAGTTGGCCCTGTCGTCGTCAGTTCATCAAGACCGTCAGCCCCATGT
>JBCBSY010000367.1:0-2740 GCA_039818925.1 Pseudomonadota bacterium
GCGCATCCGGCACCAGCGCAGCGGCTTCCTTGGCGAAGGCTTCGTCGTCAATGATCGGATCGATGACGCCGTCAACGACCTCAACCCAGTCCGCCGCGTCCTTCAAAAGCGTGATGTTGCCTTTCACGGCGTCCCACAACGTTTCGCTGACGCCCAGCGCCTGTAACCGGTCCGCGACGTTCGCGTAAGAGGTTTCGTGAAGCAGCTTGGCGTTCAGCGCCAGAAGTTCCGCCATGTCAAAACGCGCCGGGGCGCGGCCGACGCGATCAAAGTCGAAGCCTCTCGCCAATGCCTGAAGATCCGGCTGCGGCGTCACGGGGTCGGCGGTGCCAAGCTTGGCGAGCAGGCTGGTGATCGCCGCGGCCTCAAGACCGTCATCGCGCATCGCCTCAAGCGAGAGGGAGCCGAGGCGTTTCGAAAGCCCCTGCCCGTCCGCGCCCACCAGCAGCGAATGATGTGCAAAGGCCGGCGCCTTGCCGCCAAGCGCTTCGAAAATTTCAATCTGCACGCCGGTGTTGGTGACGTGGTCCTCGCCGCGCATCACATGGGTGATCGCCATCTCGATATCATCGACACAGCTTGGCAAAGTATAGAGATACATTCCGTCTTCGCGGATCAGCACTGGATCGGAAACGCTTTTCGTATCCACCGTCACCTCGCCGCGAATGAGGTCGTTCCATTTCACCGGTGTTTGCGACAGCTTGAACCGCCAATGAGGTTTGCGGCCCTCGGCCTCAAGCGCTGCGATCTCATCCGCCGTCAGCGACAGCGCCGCGCGGTCGTAAACCGGCGGCAGCCCACGCGCCCGCTGGATTTTGCGCTTGCGATCCAGTTCTTCTGCCGTCTCATAACAGGGATAAAGCAGCCCATCGGCTTTCAGCTTGTCGCGCGCTGCGTCATAGCGCTCAAACCGCGCTGACTGACTGAAGGTCTCATCATAATCAAGCCCCAGCCAGGCAAGGTCCGCGCGGATGCCGTCTTCATTGGCCTTTGTGGAGCGCTCCTGATCCGTGTCGTCGATACGCAGGACGAAGGTTCCGCCGGACTTGCGGGCGAACAGCCAGTTCCACAAGGCGGCGCGCACATTGCCCACATGAAGCTTGCCGGTGGGCGACGGCGCAAAACGGACTTTGACGGTCATGAGTTGAAATTCTCAAATTAGCTCGGGGAGCGAGGGATTAGCCCCAAGCATAGACGCGGTCAAATCCGCTACCGGTCGCGCCAGCCATTGGTGATGGGATAGCGCCGGTCGCGGCCGAAATTGACGCTGGCGACCTTCGGGCCCGGCGGCGCTTGGCGGCGCTTATATTCGGCAATGTAAAGCAGATGTTCGATGCGCCGCACGGTCGCTTCGTCATAGCCTTCGGCGACAATATCGCGCACCGCCATTTCCTTCTCCACCAGCATTTCCAGAATCGGGTCGAGAATATCATAGGGCGGCAGACTGTCTTCGTCTTTCTGGTCTTCGCGCAACTCCGCCGAGGGCGGCTTGGTGATGATCCGTTCCGGGATGACTTCTCCTTCCGGACCCTTCAGGTCATCAGCGTGATGGGCGTTGCGCCAGCGGCAAAGCGCGAACACCTCCAGCTTATAAAGATCCTTAAGCGGATTAAAGCCGCCATTCATATCGCCGTAAAGCGTTGCATAGCCGACAGACATTTCCGACTTGTTGCCAGTAGTCAGCACCATGTCGCCGAACTTGTTTGAGAGCGCCATCAGCAAAACGCCGCGCAGACGCGATTGAATGTTCTCTTCTGTCACATCTTTTTCGAGATTGTGAAAAGCCGGCGCAAGCATTTCATCAAACGCTTCCACTCCCGGCTCGATGCCGATCGAACGGTAGGAAACGTCGAGCGCTTTAGCGCAAGCTTCCGCGTCTTCAAGGCTCTCCGGCGAGGTGTAGCGCGAGGGCATCATCACGCATTTCACCGCGTCGGCGCCCAGCGCATCGACGGCGATGGCTGCGGTCAGCGCGGAATCGACGCCGCCCGACAGTCCGATGACAACGCCCTTAAACCGGTTCTTGGTTACGTAATCGCGCACCGCCATCGTGACCGCACGATAGATCATTTCCTGGCCGTCGACCCATTTATGGTCCGGCCCTTCGACACAAGCCCATCCGGCGGCGTCTTTTTTCCAGTGGGTGATCGCCACCTTCTCTTCAAATTGCGGCAGGCGAAACTGCGTGACGCCGCCCGCGTCCATCACAAAGCTCGCGCCTTCAAAAACCACTTCATCCTGACCGGCAAGCTGGTTCAGAAATATCAGCGGCAGACCGGTCGCCGCGACACGCGCACGCGCCGCTCTGGTGCGCTCTTCAAGCGCCGGTTTGCGGAACGGAGAGCCGTGCGGAACAATAAAAAAGTCCGCGCCCCGCTCCGCCAGATGCTCGCCCGCACCGGGCAGCCACATATCCTCGCAAACCATGAGGCCGAGTTTCAGTCCCTTAAACGCGATCGGTTCCGGATAGTCGGGACCCGGCGTAAAGCGACGCGGTTCATCAAAAACGCCATAATTGGGAAGACGCACCTTGTAGCGTTGTGCGGCAATCTCGCCACCGACAAGCAGGAAAGCGCCATTATAAAGCGCTTCGCCATCTCTCCATGGCGATCCGACAATCACGGCCGGCCCGCCATCGGCGGTTTCGCGAGCCAGGCGCTCCACCGCGTCTCTACAGGCGCGCTGATAGGCCGGTTTTTGTACGAGATCCTCGGGAGGGTAACCCGAGACCACAAGCTCG
>JBCBSY010000368.1:0-2733 GCA_039818925.1 Pseudomonadota bacterium
CGTTATGTGAATTGCGTCTTGTTTTCAGCAAATTTGTAGAGCGGAGCAATTTTATGCCCTTTGACAGCAATTTCTTGCCCTCGTCGCTGACGGAACAACATGTCTCAAATGTGACCCACTGGACGGAGGAGCTGTTCTTCTTTCGCCTTTCGCGTCCGCGGAGTTTTCGTTTCCGGTCCGGCGAATTCGTCATGCTGGGGCTTGTCGTGGACGGAAAGCCGTTGTTGCGGGCCTATTCGATCGCGAGCGCCGCATGGGACGATGGGCTGGATTTTTACTCGATCAAGGCGCCAGACGGTCCGCTGACGTCGCGATTGCAGGCCATTGAAGCGGGCGATTCTGTGATCCTCGGCAAAAAACCGACCGGCACGCTGGTGCTTGACGCCCTGACGCCCGGGCGGCGTCTTTTCATGCTGTCGACAGGGACGGGCTTCGCGCCCTTCGCCAGCCTGGCGCGCGAGCCGGAAACCTATGAGAAATTCGATTCCGTCATTCTCACCCATACTTGCCGAAACATTCGCGACCTCGCCTATTCTCAGCGATTGTTCGAAACGATTGGCGAGGATCCGCTCATTGGCGAAGTCGCCAGACAGAAGCTCACCTATTACGCTAGCACGACGCGCGAAACGTACGCGCATGAGGGCCGCATTACCGATCTCATCGCCTCCGGCCGCTTTTTCTCCGATCTGGATATTGAAGGCTTCGATCCGGATCACGACCGCATTATGATCTGCGGCTCAACGGCAATGATCGCGGACACTCGAGCGATTGCCGAGGCGGCGGGCTTCAGCGAAGGATCGAACGCTGCGCCAGGTCAATATGTTGTCGAAAAAGCGTTTGCGGACTGATTGATATCGGCGCTTCTTTGCTCGCCTCGACATTGCCGGGTTGTTCAATGTGGACATATTAAAATTGCGGCCACCTTAAATGCTTTGGGGAGATGACGGATAAAATATCGATGTGCGGGTAGGGCGCCCGGGCCTCGATAAATTCAATTACGAGCCGTGTATCTGGGCCGCGATGCGCCAAGGGCGCGCGACCTCGGCGCGTTCCGTGGGCGCCTTTCGAGATCGAAGCTTCATTGGATGGCGCAGCCGGGCCCGAAGGGCGCCTGGATCACCGGGCAGAGTTATCCCAACTCAGCGTTTGGCGAGGCCAGTGACGCCCGCGATCGCCGAGAACCAAATTCTTCGCAATGCGGAAGACTCGTACTACCGCGCCGGCATCTAGCGCGCCGGGTCGATTCCAAGTTGATTGAGATTAAGTGTCGCCGCGTGATAATTCGCCTGCGCGATCCGTGTCTGCAGCGCGGCGAGGTAATAGCGGATGCGCGCGTCGGCCGCCGTCTCTTCGCGGACATTCACCAGAAAGAAGTCGCTGGCGCCGCTCTCAAAGCGCTCGCGCTCCGCCTCGCGCATGGTTTCTGATTGGCCGACCTCCTGATCGGCGATGGTCACGAGCCGCGTTGACGCATCAAGATCGATGATGATGTTGCGCAGCTCAATCTCGATCTGATCCTCAAGCTGTCTGCGGCGTTGGCGCATGGCTTCGACTTCCGCTTCGGCCTGGCGCAGCCGGCCGCGCGCCTCACGTCGCTGCAGCGGCAGGGTAAACCGCAGGCCGACAATCGTATCCGTCGAGTCCCGCGAGGCGCCGCCTTCGGCGATTGCGCCGACATCGCGGGAGACTTCCGTTGTCAGGTCGAGTCGGGGCTGTAATTCGTTTTTGCTCAGGGCGGCGCGCTGGCGGGCGCGCTCCAGACCGGTGCGCAAGATTTGCAACTCCGGCCTTTGGGCAAGTACGGCGGGAATCTCGTCGCCGTCAATTTTGGCGATTTCCTCAGCCTCAAGAAGAATGGCCGTGGGCGGCAATTGCGCCGCATCAGGAACCAGCGGCCGGCCGGCCCCGTCGCGGTAATAGAGCGACAGGTTGTTGGCAGCTGAAAGGAAATCGCGCTGCGCCTCCATAGCGAGGCGCTCGCGCCGCGAGATGTTCTGAAGGTTTTCTGTTAGGAAGATGCGCGCGCGGGCGCCGGAGCGAACCTGTTCCTGCAGTCCGCCCTGGCGGTCGCGGGCGATGCGCAGCAAATCCTCGTAAACGGCGAGCTGCCGCCCGGCCCAGACCCAACGCAGATAGGCGACGATTGCCTTGTGTTGCACGCCGACTTGCGTGAGCAAAATTTCGAGTTCGGCCTGTTGAAGCGCGAGCCGTGCGTCGGTTGTTTTGAAACGGCGTTCGTCGATAGACCGGTCGCGCAGGAGCGAGAAGAGCGCGCCGATTTTAAACTCGCCGCCGGCATTCGTAAAATATTCGTCTTCATAGATTGGAAAACGCCCGTCGGAGATGCGGTAGCCGCCGTAAACTTCCGCACCGAGCGGCCGCAAGGGGCGGCGCACCTGCGTATTGAGGACGCCGCCGCTCCAGAAGCCGGAAACGCGATCATAGGCGTCCGCCTCAAAAACGAGGTCAAATGCGCCGTCGGCCTCCAAAACCTTGCCGGATGCGGCGCGCCGTTTTGCAAGGCTTTCAAGAATCTGCGGATAGTGCTGCGCGGAAGAGGAAAGCACTTCCTCGAGCAAGAGCGGTGCGCGGGAGGGCGACTCAGGCTGGGCCTGCGCTGCACCAAGCCACGCGGCCATCAGAAACGTTGCGAGGGTGATCGCACGCATCCGCCTTACCCGTTTCTGGCTTCGGCCGCAGCCGCATTGTTGCTCGCCGGCAAGGAGGGTGGGA
>JBCBSY010000369.1:0-2722 GCA_039818925.1 Pseudomonadota bacterium
ATCGCCGAATAGGGATTTATCAAGTCAATCGGATCGAGCAGACGCCCGCAATTGTCACATTGATCACCGCGCGCCTTTTCATAAGCGCAGTGGGGACAGGTTCCCTCAACATAGCGGTCTGGCAGGAAACGTTCATCCGCGACCGAGTATATCTGACGGTCAACGCGCTCTTCAATCAGACCGTTGGTTTCCAGCACCTTGGCGAAATGCTGCGTCAGACGATGATTCTGCGGGCTTGAGGACCGGCCGAAATGATCGAAGGAAATACCGAAGGCATCCCCCGCCTCGCCCTGAATTGCGTGCTGTTCGCGACAATAATCCGCAACGCCCTGGCCGGCGGCGCGGGCCGCCAGCTCCGCCGGCGTGCCATGTTCATCGGTGGCGCAGATAAAGAGCACTTCTGCGCCGCGCTGGCGCTGAAACCGGGCGTAGACATCGGCCGGGAGCATCGAACCAACAAGGTTGCCCAGATGCTTGATGCCATTGATGTAGGGCAGCGCCGAAGTGATTAGAATGCGGGCCATGCGGGAATTCCTAAAGGCAAGGCCCGGTCTATAACCGGAAGCGGCGCATTTCCACAAGCAAGACCGCCATGGCGCTTACCGCAAACGCTCGGCAGACCAAATCGGGCTTGTCGGCCGGTTCTGATGCCGACATTCCGTCTAGTCAGGCGGTCTCCGACGTGGGAATCGATTCAAGCGCCGTCGCCGCGCCTTGCAGCAGGTTGGAAAGAATCGAAATCATATCGGCCAGCGAATAGCCATTCGCATAAGCGACAACAAAAGCGACAAAGGCCAGCAAGCCGATCGTGCGCGAGACAGTACGCCTGGCCGCAAGAAAGAGCGCTACGCCGCCGAGCAATTCCACAGGTCCGGCGAGCCCGTTCGCGGAAAGCGACGCCCAGATCCGGTCGAGGAAATCAATATTGCTGCCGACTGTACCGAATGCGCTCTGACCCCCGGTCAGGTGAGTCGCGCCCATCAAAGACAAAAACCCGGCGCACGCGCCCTGACACGCGTCTTTGCCCATACCGAACAGGCCGGTCAGCGGGCCGCCATACAACCCGCCTTCTTCTTTTGCGGGACGAACATCATAGCGTCCGCCTGAACCGCGTATTGCTGTAGCCATGACAACCTCCCCATCTACACTACATTTCCATGCAGAGAGCATCCGCCGGAAAGGCGCGCGCTTGATGACCGAATTGGGGCGGAACGGCGCCACACGCGATAAACAATCAGAAAAGCCCGTCACAAACGTGTGATTCCTGCAATTTCTGTGATGTAGAGCACACCTGTAACTAACCTACATTTCCATCAGCGCGGTTTGAAAAGTCTCATAGGCCGGGCCAAGCGCCTGGTAGATGGTCTGCGACTGCTCGACGATTTGCTGTACATCAACGCCGTTGAAATAGGCGACGGCGGCAGCGACAAACAACAGCATGCCAAAAACGCGCGCGAGGCCGCGCCCCGCGGTGATGAACAACGCCGCAGCCGCGATGATCTGCAACAGTCCGGTGAAATTCCCCATCACCAGTTGCGCGCCAATCGTTTCAAGCGACCAGTCCGACAGTCTGAGGCCGCCAATATTCGCGGCGGATAGTTGCGTGGCCCCGGCAAGCGTCAGCAATCCCGCGCAAGCACCCTGGGTCGTATTTTTCATAAAGCCGAGAGGAGCGGCCATCATCGGCGGCGCGGCAAAGCGGGGCGAGGCAATGGCGGGCGTGTCCTCAAAAGCAGAGCTGGCGGTGAGTGCTGCAGCAGTCATAACAAAGTCCTTTCACATTTCTCCTTTGCCGCCATTGTTTACCAATCGGTCACAAATAGGAATTAACGAAGCCCTCTCGTACAATCACGAGTTCGGGAAGCTTGCTTTTCAGGAAATCTAGGCGCGCCGCCGGGTCAGTCTGACCAGAATGGCGCCGATGAAAAAAACCCCGACCGACAAAAGCGCAATCAGAACCGGAAAGGCGAGGACCAGGCTTTCGCTTTCACAATCCAGCAGCACAGCATCGCCCCGCTCCAATGCCGCGCGTTCCAAGGCTTTACAACTCGCCACGGCGTCTGGCAGCCAGAATTGATACAAAGCAAAAACAGCGCCAGCACAAAGCGCTGCAATCACGCCCAACCCAATCACGAAGGCTAGAAACGCTTCACCCCAACCACTCCGCAACATGCCGCCAGTGAAAGAAAGAATGATTAAGCCGAGCAATAGCGCCGGAGTCGCCAGCAACAAAACGCCTCCAGCTTCAGGCGATAAGGATTCAATGATCACCCTCACCTCCTACAACAAAATGAGCTTACCCCCATTTGCGTTTTGTCGCCTTGTAGGATTTCGCCACAATTTTTTCGAGAACGCCTGTATCGACTTTGTCGAGACTGCTCACATAAAGACAACTTTTTCCATGTTTATAGGGCCCAAGTGTTTTTAGCAGCGGTTCATCCTCACCGAGCGAGCCCAGGACATAGAGCACCATGTTAGCTTTGCGCGGCGAGAACCCGACTGCAAGCATGTCGCCTTCGCGGCCGCTTTCATACTTATAATGATATTCGCCGAAGCCGATGATTGACGGGCCCCACATTTTCGCCTTTTCGCCAGTGACCCTTTTCATCATGGCGAGCAGCGTTTTGGCGTCTTTGCGCCGCGTTTCGTTTTCAACCGCATTGATAAAAGACGTCACGCTGGCGGCGGTCGGTTTGGTTTTGACCTCCGCTTTCTTGGCGGG
>JBCBSY010000370.1:0-2713 GCA_039818925.1 Pseudomonadota bacterium
CGCGCTGAAGGGCAAGGCGACGCCGATCAAATCCGCGCTTCTTGATCAGCGCGGCCTTCAGAACGCCTGGCGAAAAGCTGTTCCCCAGTGGTTCGGGACCCATTTTTGCGAAATGCGGCGAGGTTGCGAGACCGCCGGCGGGAGCCAGGTCCATGAAGCCGAAGCGGCGGGGATCATTATAGGTTACGCTCGCCGGCCGTTCGCCCGTCATCCGAAACACCACATGGTCATGTTTCGGATCGCATTCATGGGCATGCGCAAAGTCGCCCGGACGCGCCGGCAAGCGCTCTTCAATCGTGAACCGGCCCGACATGCCAAGGTGCATAATCAGACTTTCACCGCTGGAGAGATGCGCAATGAGGTATTTGCCCCGGCGATCAAGGCTTTCGACGCGCTGACCAACAAGCCGATCCGTAAAATCCGCTGGCAGGGGAAAGCGCAAATCCGGACGGCGCGCGTCGACATCATCAATCACGGCGCCTTCCATCACCGGCGCCAATCCGCAGCGGACCGTCTCCACTTCAGGCAGCTCCGGCACAACCATTCCCCGCACACTTTGCGCCAATTCGCGTCAACAGGTTAACCCTTTGCATTCAGCGCGTTTTTAGGTTTGACCCTGTAACCATAGCAACTGTAGCATTGTTGCTCTACCGGGAGGGGCACATGAACAATCAGGAATTCGCCGCGCAGTCGGCGCCGGAGTCATCGCTTGCCGTCAAGAATATTTCCAGCATTGGGCCAATGCTTTGGATCGGCTTTTACACAACGCTCCTCAACATCGTCACACTGACCCTGTTCCGGTTCTGGGGACGCACCCATTTCCGGCGTCGGCTCTGGTCGGACACCAGCGTTGGCGGCGAACCCCTGGACTATGCGGGCACCGGCCTTGAGCTGTTTATCGGCTTCTTCATCGCAATCTTCACTTTCATGGCGCCCTTCGTCCTTATGCTTCTGGGCGCGCAGCTGTTCCTCGGACCGGAACTTCTTATCCTTATTCTTTTCCCCATTTACTTTGCGTTGTTTGTGATCCTCGGGATCGCGATCTTTCTGGCGCGGCGCTATCATCTGTCGCGCACGCGCCTGCGCGGCATCCGCTTTGCTCAGACCGGCTCAGCCATCGGCTATGGGTGGGCGATGCTCGGCTACACGCTGCTCACCGGGCTGACGCTCGGTTGGTTTGGCCCGGAGGCGCGGATCCGCCTGTCGCGGCGGTTGTGGCGCGGCGCCTGGTTCGGGAGCGAGCGGTTCTCGTTTGAAGAAACGCCCGAAGCGCGCGCCGAACCGGTATACGCCAGCTTCGCCCTCGCCTGGTTTGGCGGACTGATCGCTTATGGCGGATGGATCGCCTGGCTGATGACCTTCGACAACGGGTCTTTCGCGGAAACCGGCGGCGCGCCCGATATCGAATTTATCTTGGCGCTTTATCTGTCCTTTATTCCGCTGCTGCTTGTTATTGGCGTTTTCATGGCCTGGCACGAAGCGGTCATGATCCGCCGCATTATCAAAAGCTTGAAAGTCGCCGGGGCTCGTTTTTCGTCTCGCATGAGCGCCTGGGATATCATCGAACTGGCGATCACCAACACACTGCTGCTGATCTTTACGCTGGGCTTCGGCTTTATGGCGGTGCAAATGCGGGTCTGGAAACGCATCGCCAACCGAATGGAGCTTGACGGCAATGTTGACTTCAGCACCATCGCGCAGACGACGGAGGCCGCGCCAAAGCAAGGTGAAGGTCTTGCTGACGGTCTCGATATCATCTCAAATTTCTGATGATGAGCGATCTTAGCTTCCAGGGCCGGTATTTCGATGGCCAAAGCGGCGAGGCGCAGGCCGTCACCGTTTTCATCGACAGCGAGGGATTACGTTTTGAAGCAAGCGGAACCACTGAATTCTGGCCTTTCCGTGATGTAAAACTCAGCGCCGCGCCGGGCGCGGAAATCCGGCTCGCCAACCGCCGCGACGAAGATGCGAGCTTGTACCTTCCCGCGGCCGCCATGGACGCCCTACAGCGCGCCGCGCCAGATCAATTCACCGGCGCCCGTGAAAGAAGGCGCATGGGCGCGCTCATCGGCGCCCTCATTTTGGGCGCAGGCGCTGTGACCGCCGGCATTTTTTTTGGCGTGCCGGCCGCTTCGGGCCCGCTGGCGCAGCACACGCCGAAACAACTGGAAATGCAGATCGGCGAAAATATCGCCGCGCAAATAAACACATTGCTGAGGCCGTGCGGCGATGAGGAAGCAATGACGACCATACGACCGGTGATCGAACAGATGGCCGATAAGGGCGATGTAGGTTTCCCCATCCGGTTCCAGTTCATTCACGCGGATGCGCCCAACGCCTTCGCCCTTCCCGGCGGACAGATCATGGCGACCAGCGGCCTGTTAAATGCGATCGGCGATGACCAGGAAGCCTTTCTCGCGGTAATGGCCCATGAACTCGGACATGTCCGCGCACGCGATAGCATGCGCGCCGTTTATCGCAATGCCGGGCTCGGCATCGCGCTCGACATCATCACCGGCGGTTCGGGCGTGGCGCAGCAGGCGGTGCTGGTTGGAGGTCAGTTAAGCCAGTTGCGCCATACAAGACAGCAGGAAACCGCCGCCGACGAGACCGCTGCGGAGATCATGCTCGAAGCCGGCCTCGACCCATCAGCGCTCGCCCGCGCTTTTGAAGCGATCACCGGCTATGATTACGATCCTGAAGAACACCGATC
>JBCBSY010000371.1:0-2710 GCA_039818925.1 Pseudomonadota bacterium
GAGGATCAACAAGGCGACTTGTACTTGCGCTTCAACGGCATGCACTTCGTGTTTGGACGGGCGCTCCGCCGGAACTTCGATCATTTCGCCGGTCTCGTCACTGCTTTCGCCCTCTGTCCCGTTAGTTGTTTCATCTTCGGTTAGGCTGCCGGGCGGAGTTGAGCCCTCGCCGGCTGCGGGGTTTTCGGTAAGGCCTCTGCCTTCCTCTATATTGCTTTCGATCTGATCGAGTTCTTCGGCGTTGTCGCGACCCATGGTCGATGAAGCAACGCCGGCGCCGCCGGCGATCGTGGCGCCTTGGACTGTTCTGCTTTCTGCGACGCTGCCCCGGCGTGGTGATGCTTCCACTGGTGTTGTGCGGGTATTCTCGTCAATGCGTTCGGGATCGCGGACGCTCACCGTTTCAGTCGGCGTCAGAAACAATGCGCGCTCCGCGGCGCGCCGGCGCGTCAGCCCCAACACTTCACGCAGGACCCCGCCGACGGTTGCTTTGTTCCACCAGGTTAACGCGTCCGCCGCGCCGACACGATCACCGCGATTGAGACGCCGCAGCGCGGTCGAGCCGCGGAACGCGGAAGCGCCGACATTGTAGACAAAGCTCACCAGCGCATCGAATTCATTCTGGTTCAAAGACACGCGGGTGGCGCTGCTGACTGCCTGCTCACGCGGGCGCAAGTCCCGCCGCAAAAGTTCCTCCGCCTCACGTTCGCTGATCTGCATGCCGGGTTCGACATCGCCGGTGTGGCCATATCCAATCGTCCATATGCCGGCAATGTCCTGATAGGCCTCAAGCTCCAGGCCTTCGAACTGCTTTATCAGCGCAACGCCGCTTTCAGATGTCCGCACGGAACTCTCCCACACCCCACTGATCTCAAGCCACTTTAGCCTCAAAGTTGGGCGAAATGTAGGATGCGGGACGGGTTTTACTTACATTCTCTCCAGACCGTGACCGAAAGAGAGCGAGCTTTGACACGGCGGGGGCATGCGTCGCAAAGCTTATTGAAAAAGAAGAAGTTAGCGCCGCCCAGACATTTTCTAGCGGACTGACCGATCATCTGGCCTCGTTGAACCGTGGCGAAAGTGGGGCGGACGGGCGATGTTGGTTCCTCAGGGAATGGCGAGGAGTTTGCGCTGCCGCGCCGCGCGAGCCTCGAAGTCGGCTGTTTGCGTGCGTAGCTCGAAAAGAAGCTCGCTATCCACGCCGCAAAGAGCTGCACGGCCTGTTTCGATGGTGCGAATACACTGTGCGTAGGCTGCAGCGAGACGTGCTTTTTCCGCTTGTAGCGGCCCCATATCGCCCGGACGCTTTTCCGACAGGGCCAAATTCTCCTGGTCGAAAATCCGGCTGAGAGACGCCGTCAGGTCGATCAGCTTTTGCACGCGCTCAGTGACGCTTTCGTCTGTCCGCGTTGTGTCTTCCATGTCGATCCCCATCTGCGCCCATTGCCGTCAATCGTAGACGGAGCAAGTCCGTTGAAAATCCAGAAGGGCTTGCTGCATGTATTCAACTTTTTATACGAAACGCCCAAAAACAAAGGGTTGTGGATTTGATTGAAATTGTCGGCAGTTTTGGCTGTGGGCGGCCCAATGACTGCGACTGA
This sequence comes from Pseudomonadota bacterium, assembly GCA_039818925.1. Lineage (GTDB taxonomy): Bacteria > Pseudomonadota > Alphaproteobacteria > Caulobacterales > Parvularculaceae > Hyphococcus. The sequence goes on from JBCBSY010000371.1 coordinate 1,602, forward strand.
GAAAAGCAAACTTTTAGGACGCGCTGTGTGCGCATTTTGCGCGGGTCGTGCGGGCTGAAGATTTATTGCAGTGCAGCGAAAAATTGCAGGTCCTGCTGACGACTATTGTTCTGGCGTGACTGGCTTGGCGGTCATCTGGCGCGTTGAGGATGCGATCGGGCCGGGCAACTGAAAATCAATCTTTCATTTTTATGAAACCTGACGCTGTGGCGAGAAAAGCGGAAAAACGCAGCTTGAGCCCATGGGACGGCGCCGTTATAGAAAGCCGCGACTCGGGGGCGGGTAGAGCCTGAACGAGGGCGTTAGTTGGGAGAACACGCATGTCGGCGTCAGAGATCGATGAGTATCGTCCGTCTGAAGACGAACCTTTCATGAATGATCGCCAAAAGGAGTACTTCAAGAAGAAACTGCTCACCTGGAAGCAGGACATCCTGAAAGAGAGCCAGGGTACGCTGGTCAACTTACAGGAAGACAATAACCATCTCCCCGATATTGCTGACCGGGCCTCGAGCGAGACCGAAAAGGCGCTTGAGCTCAGAACGCGGGACCGACAGCGCAAACTGATTTCGAAAATTGATTCGGCATTGCGCCGGATTGAAACCGGCGATTATGGCTATTGCGACGAAACGGGCGAGCCGATTGGCATTCGCCGCCTTGATGCCCGGCCCATCGCCACACTGTCGCTGGAGGCGCAGGAGCGCCATGAGCGGGAAGAAAAGGTCTACCGGGACGATTAGGGGGTAATCGTCTCTTGTCGGCGGGTTCAGCGACGCCTATATCTATCGCGCAATTTCTGTTTTGGGCCGCAGCCGAACCGCGGCCGACACTCTGTCTGCTAACTTTCGACCTTTCCAAGACATGAGCTTGCATACACCGGACGCCGTTTTCGAACGGCGGCCAATTGTCGGGCGCATAATCGTCCGGCCCGCCTAATGTCAAAGGAGACGAAAGATGGCGACAGGTACTGTCAAGTGGTTCAACGGCCAAAAAGGCTATGGCTTCATTCAGCCGGATGATGGCGGCAAGGACGTTTTTGTCCATGCTACCGCTGTCGAGCGAGCGGGTATGGCCCCGTTGGTTGAAGGCCAGAAAATTAGCTTTGAGATCGT
>JBCBSY010000372.1:0-2698 GCA_039818925.1 Pseudomonadota bacterium
TGCCGCCCACGCGCGCCTCGATGTCCGAGCGGACTTTTGTCGTGTCGCCGCAACCCCACCATTGCTGACCGTCTCACGGCTTTACGACGCACCGCGCGAGGCGGTGTTCGAGGCTTGGATCGAAACCGCGAAAGTACAGCAATGGTGGGGTTGCGGCGACACGACAAAAGTCCGCTCGGACATCGAGGCGCGCGTGGGCGGCAAATACAACCACCAGATGACCATTCACGGAAACGAGTATCCGGCAAAATCGACGCTCATCGAATATGATCCGCCCGCCCGTCTTGCCTATGAGACCGAACAAAACGACATGGCGCCGAAAATGACTGTCACCGTCGATTTCAAAGAAGAAGGCGGCAAGACGCGGGTCACGCTCGTCCATTCCGGCATTCCGGAAGGCATGGGCGAGATCATCACCGGCGGCTGGTCAGCAGCATTTGGCAAGCTGGAAACATTTCTGGCGAAGGAAGCGGCATAAGCGGCGCGTTGCACCAAATCCAGGAACGTCATCCCGGGCGCGCAGCACTATGAGATGTTGCTGCGCTGATCCGGGATCGCTCTGGGCTCTCGCAAGGCGCCGGATCCCGGGTCTGCAGCGCATCATCGAAGATGCTGCGCCGCGCACGGGATAACATACAGGATCACCCCGTCATCCGCCGCACCTGCACGGCGTTCATGCGCACGGCCAGTTTTTCATCTGCATTGACGAAGTCCGCCTCCACATGAATGAGCGTTTTCGACGCGTTGGTGACACGGCCCTCAATATGGGCGAGCGGCATCGTCAGGGGGCGAAAATAATTTGTTTCCAGCCTCGAGGTGCGGAAACGCTCCTTTGAATCTGTAAGCACGGTCATCGCCGTCAGCCCGGCCACATGGTCGGCCACCGATGCAATATGACCGCCGAACATCACGCCGTCGGGCATCACGAAGCGGTCATCGATCTCCCAGCGCATATCGATGCGGCCCCAGTCCCAATCGTTCAGGATAAATTCGCCAAGCTTCTCGCGCGCCCAGTCGTTAAAGCGCGACCCGCCAGACTTATAGCCGTTCAGGATATCGGTGTGGCGCTCGGAGGTTTTTCGACTCATGAGCCGTCCGCTTCCGCGTCCCGATAAAACGACTCCCGCGGACCGATCCAGTCATCAATATCAAGCACCGCATCCATGGCCAGCACCATCTCGTTGAAACGCTCACGGCCTTCAAAGCCCATGCAACCTTGATAGACACTGACGGCGTGGGCAAGGCGTTTCGTTTCAATCGAAATGATGACGCTGGGCATGTCAGTCGCAATCGCCTCGCAATTGTCGCTTGCCTCATTCGGATAGCGGTCACCGAATTCTGCAAAATTATGCGCCCGCGCGATCTCGATGAGGTTAACGAACGCCCCGTCAGGCAAACGTTTGCTGACAGCGCCCTCCGCTTCGGCGACAAAGCGCTCGCCTTTAAACAGCAAAATGTCGCGCTCGCTAACGGTCACAGTGTAGACCGGACAGAACCCGAAACACGCCGTGCGCTCCAGGGTGAAGCTTTCCAGCTCCGCCGCTTCGTCATAGGCGCCAGGAACCGCCAGCCAGGGCCGATACTCATCGGAAGCACAAGCAGAAACAAACAAAGCAGAAAAGACGGCCAGCAAAAATCGCATCATCATTTTTTACGTTTCACCGTTTTGATCTCGACAGGCTCGCTCAGAATCTGACCCGCAAACCCATCCCCATCGCGGGTCGGCGCCTGATATATGGCCCGCACAACATCCATGCCGTCAACCACGCGGCCAAAGGCGGCAAAACCCTGCCCATCCGGATTGCGCGCGCCCCCATAATCGAGCGACGGGTTGTCGCCAACATTGATAAAAAACTCCGAGCTTGCGGTGCCGGGCGCGACGCGCGCCATGGAGATGAACCCGTCCTCATGGGTCAGTCCTGAGAGCTCGGTTGTCTCATGTATGACTGGCGGAAACGGCGCCTCAAAGTCCTCGTCCATGCCATCCGTCCACGGGGCCCACAAACCGCCTTGAATAACCGTAATCGAGGGGTCGTTGTCGGGCCGCGTGACACGATAGAAAAAGGCGCCGTCAAACGCGCCCGCATCAACGTAACGCAAAAAATTTTCCGCTGTCGCCGGCGCCTTGTCCGAATAAAGCTCCAGCGTGATGGCACCGGCGGAGGTTTCGATGACGATTCGCGGCGCCTCGCTTCGCGCACAGGCGGCGACGAGAACAAAAATCAGCAAAAAGAATTGTCTCATCCGGCTACAGTTTGTTGTGTGCGCCGTCACAAAGCGGCTGACCGGCCGTTTGTTTGCAACAGCAGAAGAAGACGCGCTTTGATTCCGTGGCGGTCCATTTCAGGGGCGCAAAATCCGACCCCTGATGAGACCCGTCACAGAATGGCTGCGCCGCTGATTTACCACAGGCGCACCAGAAATAAGTTTTGCCGGCCTCAACCTCGACAGGCATGGGGGCCTTTTGGGCGACGACGGGATCAGGCATGCGCTGTTTCCTTCTTCAGCTAAGATCGACTGGTGCAAAAGGCGAAAACACCTGTTTCGCCTCCGCTACATCGCTGATTGTCACAAAGTCGCATATTGCGGCGAACTTGTCCCACATCGAAAGCACGGTTTTATTTTCATGCGCTGCATCGATGGCGGCTTGTGATTTCCAGGTGAACACTTCGACATACGTCCCGTCCGCCGCCCTGCC
>JBCBSY010000373.1:0-2679 GCA_039818925.1 Pseudomonadota bacterium
ATGATGACGAACAGTGGATGAGCCTTCGCTACGATCTGACGGCGCCGCTGGCGCGCTTCGTGGCGGAGCATTATGACGGCCTGCCGAAGCCGTTCCGCCGCTATCAGATCGGGCCGGTCTGGCGCAATGAAAAGCCGGGGCCAGGCAGATTTCGTCAGTTCACCCAGTGCGACGCCGATAGCGTCGGCGCGCCGGCGCCCTATGCCGACGCGGAAATGTGCGCGTTGTTTGCAGATGTGATCGCGGCGGCGGGGATCGCTACGGACGATTTCTTCATTCGCGTTTCGAACCGCAAGATTGTCGATGGCTTGTTTGAAAAGATCGGCCTCGCCGAGGGTGCGGATATGGAAACGCGTCTGACCGTGATGCGTTCCATGGACAAGTTCGACAAATTTGGTGCGAAAGGCGTTGCGCTGTTGCTTGGGCCGGGCCGGAAAGATGAGTCGGGAGATTTCACCGAGGGCGCCGGGCTTGACGACGCCAGCATCGAAACTGTCCTCGCGTTTTTGCAGTCCGGTCCGGAGGACGCCAATGCTCCGCTAAGCGCGATTGCGAAAGTGCTGGGCGATACGGAGCACGGCGCTGCAGGCGTGGCGGAGCTTGAAAGCATCAAGGCGTCGATCCCGGATTTTGCCGCGCGGCCGATCCAGTTCGATTGCTCGGTGATCCGCGGGCTTGATTACTATACAGGGCCGGTTTTTGAAGCGGAGTTTTCTTCCGACCTTACGGACGCCAAGGGCCGGCCGGTGCGCATGGGTTCGATCGGCGGCGGCGGGCGCTATGACGGGCTCGTCAAACGCTTCAAGGGTGTTGAGGTTCCGGCAGTTGGCATTTCCGTGGGCGTTTCACGATTGCTGGCGGCGCTGGAACTAAAGAAGGGCGCTGAGGAAGCCTCGCAAGGGCCGGTTGTTGTGCTCGCGCTCGAAAAAGATCGAATGCCGGACTATCAGGTCATGGCGGCGGAACTGCGCGCGGCGGGCTTGCACGCCGAGGTATATGTCGGCGGGTCAAACTTCGCCAAGCAGTTGAAATATGCTGACAAGCGCGCAGCGCCAGTGGCGGTCATTCAGGGCGAGGATGAACGCGAACGGGGTGAGGTGACCATTAAGGATCTCGTCCTCGGCGCCGATCTTTCCAAACAGATCGAGGACAATGCCGAATGGCGCGAAGCACAGCCGGCGCAGTTTTCTGTCAATCGCCGCGACCTCGTTGAAGCCGTGAAGAAAGTGCTGGCGCGGTAGGCGTTGGCGGTCACGGAGTATTCTGCAGAACTACCCGAACACCACCAGCACTGCAGAAATCGTCAGCACTGACAGGATGGTGGTGAAGCTTACGGCCGCGGCTGTTTCGCTGGTGTAGACTTTATATTGGCTCGCCATGACGAAAGAACCGACAGCTGACGGCACAAACACGAACAGCGCCAGTGCGCCCAGATAGTGCGGGTCGGATAAGCCGAGAAGTCTTGCAAGCCCAAGCGCCATCGCCGGCAGGACTGCCATTTTGACCAGTGCGACCAGACTCACCCGGCCCGCGACGCTTTTAAACACGGGAAATTTGTGTGTGGCGAGAAATAATCCGAGGGAAAACAGCGCGACGGGTCCCGCCGCGCGCCCGAGTAGCGTAAAAAATGTTTGCGCCGGGCCGGAGAATGAAAATCCGAGCGCGGAATAAATGAACCCGGCGACGAGACCGATGATCAACGGGTTTTTCAAGGGTCCTGTGAGGTAGCCCAAAGCATGCGACATCAGACTGCCGCCCTGCTTGCGCGGCGTCATCAGGGCGGCGCCGAGCGCGATCACCAACGTTCCCTCGATCAGCATCAGCGTGACGAACGGCCGCGCCCAGCCGTCAATCGCCAGCGCCAGCGGCAGTCCGAGAAAAACCGCATTGCCAAAAACTGACGCCAGCGCATGAGCGCCGGCTTCCTCCGGCGTGATTGGGAAAACGGAACGCGACAGGAAATAGGCGCCGATCATCGCAATCACGGCAGCGGCGCCATACGACACTGCAATCACCAGATCCGCCGCGCCGGGCGGCGCCGTTCCGGCTGTAAGCCCGAACAGCGCGGCGGGCATGGCAAAGCGGAAGACAAATTTATTGAGGGACGCCGCATCGTTTCCATCGAGAAACTGAAACCGTCCGGCGGCAAGGCCGGCGGCGATGATGGCGAAGACGGGCAGGGCAATGGTGAGGACCGCGGTCATAACCGGGCGACCTGTCACAAGGCTCGACGCGTAGGTCAAGACTGGTGAAGGTTATCGAAACCATCCGGACGGGGAAAATCTGCCAGGCGGGCGGGGGCCAAATCTCCCGGGGGCTGGGGGCGATGGTTAAAACCGGAAACTCCGGCCATGCCGCCCACCCGGCCTATCCAACCTGACCGGCGATTGGGGCGGCGGAAGGGACCAATTAAGGCGATTTTAAGGATGATTTTCCCCGGAATTCACTGGCGCAAAAGGCTTGCCCATGGCCGCAGTCCGGGCGATGCTTGGTCCGATGCGCACCACCAGTCCAGCCTCTCAGCCAAAATCGCGACCGGAGCCGGTTGCTTTTACGCGCAGCGAGCTCACACGCATCCTTGCGGTTTATGGGTATTTCGTCGCCGCCGGCGAATGGCGCGATTACGCCATTGATTGCCTCAGCGATGCGGCGGTGTTTTCGCTTTTCCACCCGATAGAC
>JBCBSY010000374.1:0-2675 GCA_039818925.1 Pseudomonadota bacterium
GCTTCAGCGAACGCAAAGTCGAACGCATGCCAGTGCTTTCCAGCTGGAAAACGCCCGTCGCAGCGCCCTCGCCCAGCATTGCAAAAGTTACTTCGTCATCGAGCGGAATGTCGCTCATGTCGAGCACAACGCCGCGTTCGGCCGCATAAGCGACCGCGCGGGCGATTACGGTCAGTGTTTTCAAGCCAAGAAAGTCAAACTTGACCAGCCCGGCAGGTTCAACCCACTTCATATTGAACTGGGTCGCCGGCATGTCGGATCGCGGATCACGATAAAGCGGCACTAACGCATCCAGTGGCCGGTCGCCAATGACCACGCCCGCAGCGTGGGTCGATGCGTGCCGGTAAAGTCCTTCCAGTTTCAGCGCCTTCTCAATCAGGGCGGCCACTGACTCTTCGCTGTCGCGCTGCTCCTTTAAACGCGGTTCGGTTTCCAGCGCTTCGGCCAGCGTCACTGGATTGGCCGGATTGTTCGGCACCAGTTTGCATATCCGGTCGACCTGACCGAAAGGCATGTTCAATACGCGGCCGACATCACGCAGCACCGCCCGCGCCTGCAGTTTTCCAAAAGTGATGATTTGCGCGACGCGATCCCGGCCGTATTTTTCCTGTACATACCTGATAACTTCGTCGCGCCGGTCCTGACAGAAATCGATATCGAAGTCGGGCATCGACACCCGCTCAGGATTGAGAAACCGTTCAAAGAGCAAGCCAAAGCGCAATGGATCAAGATCGGTGATTGTCAACGCCCAGGCGACCAGCGACCCGGCGCCCGAACCGCGTCCCGGGCCCACGGGCACGCCCTCCTGTTTGGCCCATTTGATAAAATCGGCGACGATCAGAAAATAGCCCGGAAACCCCATCCGGTTGATGATGTCGAGTTCGACCTTAAGCCGGTCCCAATAGGCGCTTTCATCCGCGGCTGGTTCCGCGGTCCGGAGCCTTTGCTTGAGGCCCTCGCGCGCCTGCCGCTCAAGCTCCATCGCTTCCGCGTTGGCGTCATCGCCATCTTCAGCGCCTTCCGCGAAGTTGGGCAGAATGGGATCGCGAAAGCGCGGACGGAAAGCGCATCGCTGCGCAATTTCAAGCGTGTTTTCAATCGCCTCCGGCAAATCGCTGAAAAGTGTCGCCATTTCAGTGGCGGATTTGAAATAGTGATCCGGGGTCACCTTTCGCCGGTCGTCCTGATGCACATAGGCGCCCTCTGCGATGCAAAGGAGCGCATCGTGGGCTTCATAATCGTCAGGCGCCGGGAAAAACGGTTCATTGGCGGCGACCAGCGGCAAATCAAGCGAATACGCAAAATCAAGCAGCGCCGGCTCAACACTCTCGCTGTTCCGGTCTGCGTGGCGCTGTATCTCCACATAAAGCCGCGACGGGAACAACGCCTGAAGACGTTCTATCGCGGCGCTGGCCTCATCCGCGCGTTCAGTACGCAACAGCCGGTCAATTGGCCCGTCGAAGCCCCCGGTCAGACAGATCAGACCGTCCGTCTGACCCTCCAGCCAATCAAGCCCGGCGCACGCGCCCTCGTCAGATCGCGAAGCCAAAAACGCCTGACTGGTGAGTCTTAAAAGATTTTGATAGCCGGCTTCGGACTGGGCCAAGAGAACAAGCGAGGGTTGGCGTTCACCCCGCGCGACCGGCAATCCAAAATCTGCGCCGTCAAAGCTCTGCTGAAGCCCGATGATCGGCTGAACCCCGGCGGCTGCAAGTGTCGTCGAGGCCTCCAGCGCGCCGAACAGGTTGTTGGTGTCCGTGACCGCCACCGCCGGCATCTGCGCTTCCAGACAGAGCGTCTTGATGCGGCTGACGGGAATTGCGCCCTCCGCAAGCGAGTAGGCCGAGTGAAGATGAAGATGGACAAATGGCGCCATCAGGCTGAACGCGCTCCCTTATCGGAATCCTGGGCTGGAATTTCAAACTGACCGAAGCGTTTTCACGCTCCGAGGAGCACGCTCCAGAATTGCGCCGCACCAATAACCATGATCAATACGCCGAGTCCGACAACGTCACGCAAGCTTTCGTTTTCCATATATCGCTCCATTTGTTCTTCTTATGTTCTTTATTCCCTTTTTGTTCTCCTGTCCAGTAAATGGCGGCGGAAAAATTCGCCTCCCCTCAGCAATAGCTTGCTGACCATAATTTCAGGTGGTTCTCCGAATCTGGTCGGACGAGACCAGCGGACGAAACCGTCGCCGGAGAAGTCCGAGACGGCGCTCGAAGAGTTCAGCAAAGAGAAAACAGACCGCAAGGCCGGCTGCAAGGAGCGCCGCCATACGCCACAGATGATCGTTTGCGCCAGGCATCACGGCGTCAATCGCCTGCATCGCGGGATAGTGGATTACGTAAATCGAGAAAGACGCGCCCGCGAGCCAGCGCACGACGCCGGCGAGCCGGAAGGGAAGGTCAATTTCGATCTTTTCGGCCAGCACGGCGACGCCGGCGAACTGAATGAACACCAGCACGCCAACCAACCATTGCCAGAGGAACGCGTTCGCACGCGAGACCTGCCCGTTCTGATTGATCGGCGCCAGGACTTGCGCACTCACATCGGAGAGCCAGTAATTGACGTCAAGCGCATGAAGCGCGCCGTAAGCGATAACCGGCTGGGCGGTGCGCGTCGCTGCCGGCCGGTCGAGCCTTGCAGTCGGCGCCGCGGCGGCGATCCTGCCG
>JBCBSY010000375.1:0-2674 GCA_039818925.1 Pseudomonadota bacterium
CACGATCAAATCCCAAGCAAGGCTCTCAGTTCTAATTAGACCGCGCTCAGTCGGCACAATCCTGTCCCCTGCCGCAACAAACGCTAAATCGAACGCCGGCGGGTGAGTGAGGCCATCCAGCACGTTGACCGTAAAATTGAAATTATCGCGCACAACAGAGATACGCGCATCATCTTTGACAGGTGAGAAGCGCAACCTTCCCTCTAACGCGATCGAAGGCGGCGCTGCATCAATCGCCTTATCAAAAGCACGCATTGAGGCAGGGCGCTCAAATGCGCTATCGCCGAGTAAAAACTCCGCGGTCAGTTCCTCGCGCGGACCAGCCCCAATCGCAGAAGACTGACGTCGCACAGCGGATACTCTAATGTTATCCGCCCAGCATGTGTCGTTGTCGCCATTACCGGCAACGCGCAAACGCAAGAAAAGAGGGCTGTTTTCCGGCGTCTCTACCCTTCCGCCGCCAACGCTCAACGTAACACCGTCATCCTGCCCATCCTCGACGCGATGTAACTCCTGCCAGCTGGCGCCGTTGTCGTTCGAAGCCTCCGCAATACAAAAATCGTTTTTTTCAAGGTCCAACGCGGCGAAGGCGACGGAGATCGCGACTGATTCAGGTCCGCTCACCTGCAATCCGATAATCGCCACGGCTTTCTTTGTCAGCTGCAGCGAGTAATTGCCTTGATAGTTTGTAACTTGAACTGTTCCATCGCCGCCAGCGCTCCAACCATCCGCGTCTCCGTCCTGAAAATCCTCAGAAAACAGTGTTTGCGCTTGCGCGTGCGCGCCAATACACAGTAAAACTGATGCAAAGATCGCGAAGCAGACTAAGCGCATGATACGCCGCCTTCCTTGAGAATTTGAACTGCAGGTTGAAGAGCATTTTCATGCACGCGCCATAAGTCTCTGGCTGTTCGGTAAATCGGCTGGCGTACTTGCGCCGCACTCGCCGTCGCTGTCGGTGCTTCGTTCTTGTGGAAGTCCAGGCAAGCGCTTTCCCATTCCAGTCCACAATGACCAATAACCGCTCGGCTCATCGCTTCTTGGCGATCAACCAGATCTTCATACTGAACGTCAAGAATTCTGCCTGGAAACAGGGCTCTCCAATGCTCCATCAGTCGATGGTAAGAAAGGTAGTATCGTGCAAGATCCTGAAGATCGTAGGAAAAGGGGTAACCCATGCGAAAGAGCGTTTTGAACATAGCGTAGACAGACGCCAAAGGGTGGCGACGCACATGGACGATAGCTGCATTTGGGAGCGCTTTCGCGATTAAGCCAAGATAGAGATAGTTGGCCGGCGTTTTGTCAATAAAATAGGGGCCCGGCTCTCCATAGCCGCTCAACGCGCGCCAGTAGCCTTTACCGAGCGTGGCCATATTGGATGCCGACGACCGTTCGATCAGTTCTTTTTTTGATTTAGCGGGATGCCCGGCCCGGATAACGCCATAGGCGAAATCATTGACTTCCTCGAGACTTGTGACCGCGCTATGGGCGGATACGATCCGGTCCACGAGCGTCGTTCCGCTGCGCGGCAGGCCCAGAATGAATATCGGGCCCTGTATCAGGGCGCCGTCTTTTGTGCGATCTCGCCAGCGCGCATCAAAACAGCTGATGATTTCGTTCGTGGTCCGCTCGTCAATGGCGACGTCATAACTCAGCTGGTTTCGCCGAGCCTTCGCGCCTCTCGAATAAGCAGCGAAAGCGGCGTCATGTTCGCCGATATCTTCCAGCTCCTTGCCAAGCGAATAGGACAGCGGCGCCATCCTTGGGTCATCTTCCGCAAGCACCGCCAGTCGCTGACGGATTTGATCGATATGATTATTGTCCTTCGTTTGTTTTCGCAAAGTCGCGCGATTGTAATAAATGTCTCCTTCGCCCGGCGCTGCAGCGATAATTTCATCGAGCAGCGTTTCTGCTTCATCCATTTTGCCAACAGCAATCGCGGCGCTCGCAATCAAATACCGGTAATTTAACGACCCTTTTGCAAGCGACATCGTCTTTTGCGCACATTGATAGGCGCGCTCGTGCCGGCCAAGCTGCGTGTATAACGCCGAAAGCCGCTTAAAGTCGTCCTCGCCCGCTCTCTGGTTCGCGCCCACAAAATCCAAATGCCTGAGCACGCCCGCCACATCACCTGCGTACATAAGGCACTCAGCATCGACAAGGCGAACATCAAGACGGTCAGGCGCGGTTTTCACAGCCTCTGCGGAATGCGCCGCCGCTGTGATGAAGTCATTGCGCTTTTGGGCGATACGAGCGCGGTAAACCCAGGCGTCCGGCGCTGTGGCGTCGGCATCTTGCAGCGTATCACACGCCGCCTCAGCGTCTTCAAACCGGCCGGCGCCAATAAGCGCTACAACCGACTGCCGCATCCGGCTGATCGCCGTTTTAGAGGCGGATTGGATCGTCTCCTGCATAACAGGCGTGCCAGCTCTTTTGTTGGATGCGGTTGGCGCAAAAACGCCAACCGCAATGTATTAGCCTTAGAAATTGTAATTAAACGCGACGCCTAGCGTTCGAGGCAATGCAATAAATTGACGAGAATTGCTGCCGAAAAAATCAGCCGATGGATTCGGGCCAAACGAATTTTCTGTGAATGCGCCCGTTACGCCCCTCTCATTAAACACGTTCTTCATGAAGAAAGACGCATCCCAATCGCCATTTGCGAGCGTCAGCG
>JBCBSY010000376.1:0-2669 GCA_039818925.1 Pseudomonadota bacterium
AGCGTCGCCAGCGGCAAGCGCGATGAAAAACGCATCGATGGTGTCAAGAATCGCCGTTTCGTCCGGCGCACCCGGCAGAGAGGGCGCTGTACGCGGCTCAGTTGCGCAAGCGGCGAGTCCGAACAACGCAGCCGCCAGTATCCATTGAGCAATTTTGATACGCCGCGCCCTTCTTTATTGTTCCGAAAACGCTTTCGCCTTCGCCATGAAGTTCATGTTCGGCCCTGCGGAGTTGTCATAAAACTGGAGATTGTCCTTTGAGGAAATCATCTCCCAGTTTTCCGCAATGGCTTCCGGGGTCTGTTGATCAGGCGGCAAGTAGACGCCGTCAGTTTCTACGATATAGCCTCGCGCATAGCCGCCTGCGGCGCAACTCACGATCGCGCGCGACGGCGCGTCTTCGCTGACAAGAAACAGCATCGCCGCAGTGATCGCCTCCGGCGTCATCTGGTCAAGAATCGCTTCGGGAATGCCGAGGTCTTCGGTCATGCGGGTCTTGGCGGAGGGCGACAACAGATTGATCCGGATGTCGTATTTGGCGCCCTCCAGATGCAGCGCGTTCATAAAGCCGATCATCCCGGCTTTCGCCGCGCCGTAATTCGCCTGACCGAAAATGCCATGCAGCCCGGAGGGCGACGACGTGCAGATGATGCGGCCATAGGCCTGTTCGCGCATGATCGGCCACACGGCATGGGTGCAGATCGCCGAGCCCACAAGATGGACGTCGATCACCGCGCGGAAATCATCGAGCGTCATTTTGTGAAAGGTCTTGTCGCGCAGAATGCCGGCATTGTTCACCAGAATGTCGATGCGGCCCCATTTATCAGTCGCGGCTTTCACCATGGCGCCGACTTGGCGTTCGTCGGTCACATTGGTGCCGTCGGCGATCGCCTCCCCGCCGGACGCATTGATGTGATTGACCACGTCTTCCGCTGCGGAAATCGAGCCGCCGCTGCCGTCACGCGCGCCGCCGAGATCGTTGACGACCACCCGCGCCCCGCGCGCGGCCAGCGCCAGCGCGTGCGAGCGCCCAAGTCCGTTGCCCGCGCCAGTGACAATCGCGACTTTGTTTTTGAAATCTATTTTCGACATCGGCCTTTTCCTAAACAAACTGCATGGTCAGCCATTCAGCAACCAGCGCAGGCTTTGTTTCGCCTTCAATTTCGACTTTAACGGCGTATTTCAGCGACCACTGGCCGGGCACTTTCGTATCCGCCGACATCAGCGTGAAATGTCCGCGCACCCGCTGACCGGATTTTACCGGCGTTACAAAGCGCACGCGCTCAAAACCGTAATTAACGCCCATCTGCACGCCTTCGATAATCACCACGCATCCCGAGGCAAGTTTCGACAACATCGACAGCGTTAAAAATCCGTGGGCGACCGTTGTCCCGAAGGGCGATGCTTTCGCCGCCTCCGGATTCACATGGATGAACTGGTGATCTTCAGTTACATCCGCAAATTGATTGATCCGCTCCTGATCGATGGTCAGCCATTCAGAAACGCCGGTTTCTTCACCGACAAATTCCTGAACCTTGTCTGGGCTTATGGTTGGCATGTCTGCTCCCTAATAGCCGCGCATTTTGGCGAGGCGGTCGCCGTGAAACGCCGGATCGCCAAACATCTCCTGCGCCACGCGGATGCGTTTCATATAAAAGCCGATATCATATTCGTCGGTCATGCCGATGCCGCCATGCATCTGCACAGCTTCCTGACTGGCGAGCTTCGCCACCTCGCCCGCTTTGGCTTTGGCGAGCGAACAGATCGGTCCCGCCATACCGTAATGACTGTCGAGATCCTGCAAGGCTTTGAGGATCGCCGATTTCGCCAGTTCAATTTCGGAATAAAGATGCGCCGCGCGATGTTGCAGCGCCTGGAAGGCGCCGATCTCGGTTCCGAACTGTTTGCGTTCCTTCAGGTAGTCCACGGTCATGCCAAAGGCCTGCTGCGCCGCGCCGGACAATTCCGCCGCGAGCCCTGCGCGCCCTGCATTCAATACGCCCTCCAGCGCCATATAACCGCCATCGACCTCGCCCAGCACATCGTCACCCGTCGCCTCGACCCCGTCGAAATTGAGCCGCGCCGCGTTGCGGCTGTCGACCATCTGGGTGCGCTCGGCAGTGACGCCCTTGGCCTTGGCGTCCATCAAAAACAGCGTCAGCCCTTCTTCCTCGCCGGGCGCGCCGGCGGTGCGCGCTGCGACGATGATCTTGTCCGCCACATGACCGTCCGCAACAAAAGTCTTGTCGCCGGAAAGTTTAAACCCGTTGCCGTGTTTCTCCGCCGCCATGGCGGTTTTCGCCGGCCCGTGTTTGCGGGTTTCATCGACCGCCAGCGCATAAAGCAACTCGCCTGCAGCGATCTTCGGCAGGTTTTCCTGCTGCTGCGCTTCACTGCCAATTTTTTTCAGCGCCGTTGCCGCCAGGATCGAAGTCGACAGAAAGGGCGAAGCCGTCAGGGTGCGGCCCATTTCCTCGGCGATCACGCCGGCGCCGACAAAGCCGAAATCCGCGCCGCCATGAGCCTCATCGACCAGGATGCCCGCCCAGCCCATCTCCGCCATCTCTTTCCAGAGATCGCGCGAGAACCCGTCCGGATCATTGCTGTCGCGCAATTTGCGCAAGGCGGAGACCGGCGCTTTTTCTTGCAGAAACCCAAGCGCGGACTCG
>JBCBSY010000377.1:0-2661 GCA_039818925.1 Pseudomonadota bacterium
CGGCTCGGATATTTTCGACGATCCATTCTCGGACGATCCTGGCGGTATTGGATGGGACACAGACCTCGCCTCGCGCACAACGGACCTCGCCTTCTTCGCGGTCACAGATATCGCGATGACAGAGCGGCTGCACCTGCTCGCCAGCTTGCGTCTCGATCGGTTTACAGCGTCCTCGATCAACACCGGCGAGACGATCTTCAATCCGACGCTCGGTTTCACACGCTTCGAGGACACCGATTTCACGCCAAGCTATGAAACATCCCTGCGCTATGACGCGTTCGATTGGGTTTCCCTCTACGCGACCTATGCAGAAAACAACACGCTCGAAACCAATGACGGCGGCGGGATCGAAGTCGACAGGATTGATCAAAGAAATTTTGTCGCGGATTCAGAGCTTTATGAAGCTGGGGCAAAGTTCCGGCGGCGCGACCTTGTCGGCTCGATCGCGTATTATCGACAGAGCCGCCAGCGCCAGGACCCTTTTGGCAACCTTGATGAGGAAAAATCAAAAGGCGTCGAAGCGGAACTGAAATATCTCATCTCCGACAGCTTCAGCATCAACGGCGCCGTCACCTGGCAGCAAACTCGCATTGGCGCCCCGGGCCCGTGCGGGTCCGGCAATGGTGAATTCATTGTGCTGCCGCCAAGCCGCGTGGGGCTCGCGCCCGCCGACGGTTATGGCGGGCTTTTCGCCGCGCTCAACGCATCCTGCCTCTCCGAGCTGCAGGACGGTTATCGCCGCAACACCTCGCCGGAGTGGCTGGCTTCCGGATTTGTGACCTACACTGGACCGGTGACGCGCCTGGGCGCTTTTGGCGCCTCGCTTGGCGCCGTTTACGTGGGCGAAACCGGCGGCAAGATTGAGAACGCCATCACCCTGCCGGACTACCTTCTGGCGAAGGCGGCGTTCTTTTATGAGTTCGATAAAATCTCGCTGATCGCCAATGTCGACAATCTTTTCGACAAGCGCCACTTCATTCCCGTGCAGAATGTCTATGAGGAGGTCGGCGTCTTGCCCGGCCGCGGGCGCGAATTCACGCTGACCCTAAGAGCCCGGTTTTAAGGAGCCGCTATGTTCACCTCAAAACGGGCGGCGGGTCTTTTCATTGTCCTCAGCCTTATCTTCTTTCACATCACGGCCACAACATTCGCGTCGCTTGGCGTGGTGTTACCGGCAATGATCACTGAGCTGGAATGGAGCTGGACCGAGGCCGGGTTCGGATTCACCGCCCTCGCGCTCTTTACGGGGCTCTTCAGTCCGGTCGCAGCGGAAAGCCTGAAGCGCCTTGGTCTGCGAGGCAATTACGGGCTTGGCGGCGTCGCCATGGCGGCTGGCTTCATGCTTCTGGCGAGCGCTAACGGCCTTCTCGCCTATTTGATCGCCACCTCGCTCCTTGGCGCGGGCTTCGCGCTGCTCGCCAATGTGCCGAGTGTCTTTGTGATTGCGCAAACGGTCGCAGCGAAATCCCGCAACTTCATGATCGGCGCCTATCTCGCTGCGGGGGGCGCCGGCGGTGTCGCCGGTCCCCTGATGGCGCATACGCTGATTGATGGCGGCGAAGACTGGCGCCTTTATTGGCGTCTCGCCATGGTCATTATACTGGTGCTGACAGCGGCGTTCATGGCCTTTGCGGACAGCGCGTTCACAGCGTCGCACGACACAGAACAGCCAGCCGAAAAAACGCAGGCAAGCGCAACGCAAACGCGCGATTGGACCCTTCAGGAGGCCATCCGGTCGCCGGCGTTCTATCTGATCGGCGGCGCGCTGATGGCTGCATATTTTTGCGGGGTCTCGGTTTCCAGCTGGGCGGTCACGCATCTGACGGACCTTGGCCTCGGCGCCGGGTTCGCCAGCGCCATGCTGAGCCTGCAGGCCGCCTCCAACGCGGCGGCGCGAGCCGCCGGCGGGGTGGTGGTGAAATTCGTCCGCGCACGTCAGCTGTTGCTCGCGGGGCTGGCCGCCGAAGCCGTCGGCATGATCGCCCTCGCCTATGCCGCGACGTCCGCCATCGCCATTGTCTTCGCCCTGCTCGAAGGCTTCGCCTTCGGCATGATCCTGTTTGCGACGACGGTCATGGCAATCGAGTATTTCGGTCTGAAACACTCGCCCGCCATCCTTGGCGCGATGAACCTCTTTGCGACCGTCGCCATGCTCGGCCCCACGCTGACGGGCATGACCGGGGACGCGTTCGGGACATTCTCGCCCATCTTCATCGCCTATGGGGTCATGGCCGGCGTGCTGGCGATCGCGACACTCTTTATTCGCAATCCGAATATCCGGGCGACGCCGGCCAGCGAAGATCCATCAGTGCGTTGACGCAGGCCCATGCAACGCGCGTAAGCCAGCCACCAACTTTCCTGCGCCCAAAAGAAAAAGGCGGGCCGAAGCCCGCCTTTTCCAGATTTGTTGTTTCGTTCGATTAGAACTCGTAGCGAACACCGAACTGAACCGCCCAGACAGATGGATTCACACGCTGTTCCAGTTCAGGATCGTTGAAGCCGGTAATCTGGTACTGGCCACCAACAATATCGATATCGTAGACCTCGACGCCTTCATCAACATTGCCGCGATCATAACGTTCGAAAACATTCATTCCATCATCAATAAGGTTCAGGGCGTTTTCGATATCGACAAAGACCTGGAAGCGGTCGCTGCCGAAG
>JBCBSY010000378.1:0-2658 GCA_039818925.1 Pseudomonadota bacterium
CATCAGGTTTACGCCTGAACGGGCGGTCGGGATGCCTGACCGTGAGAATATACTGGTAGGAGAAGTTCAAATGAATGTGAGCAAACGGTCGCTCCTGACCCGGATCGCTTTGATATCTCTGGCAACCGCGGCTGTTTGCGCAAGCGCCGAAGCGGAAACGACCGAAGATTCTGGAATAGATGAGATCGTGGTTTTCGGCCGGGCGCTTACTATGATCGGTCGCGCCTCCGCCGGATCGGAAGGGATTGTAGGCTATTCCGATTTTGAACGCCGCCCGCTATTGCGCGTTGGCGAACTTGTCGAGGTTATCCCCGGGCTCATTGCTACCCAGCATTCAGGAACGGGCAAGGCGAACCAGTATTTCCTGCGCGGCTTCAATCTTGATCACGGCACCGATTTCGCCGCTTTTATCGACGGGACGCCGATCAATTTCCGCACCCACGGCCACGGGCAGGGCTATCTCGACCTCAACTTCATCATTCCGGAACTGACTGAGCGGATCGATTTCCGCAAAGGTCCTTACTACGCTGATGTCGGCGATTTCACCGCCGCCGCGACGGCGGCGTTCAAGACATATGATGCGTTGCCGGCGAATATCGCCCAGGCGACGATCGGCGAGAACAGCTATCGCCGCGGGCTTGTCGCGGCGTCCATTGAAGCAGGCGGAGGTGATCTTCTTCTCGCCGGCGAGACAGTGTTCTACGATAACCCATACGTTCTCGATGAGAACCTAGAAAAGTACAATGCTTTCCTGAAATATTCCCGACAAACCGGCGCAGCGGACTGGCGCGTCTCACTCAGCGCCTATGACGCGCAATGGACGTCGACGGATCAGGTTCCCTTGCGCGCCATCGAAAGCGGTCAGATTCCCCGGCTCGGCTTCATCGATCCCGATCTCGGTGGCGAGACCACTCGGATCGGCTTGAACGCAAGTGTCGATATCGGCAAGTGGTCGGCAACCGCCTATGCGATCTATTACGATTTCGCGCTGTTCTCGAACTTCACCTATTTCGCCAACGATCCTGTCAACGGCGATGAGTTCGAGCAGCGCGACGAACGCGTCACCCTCGGCGGCGCGGCGAAATACGCTCACCCCTTTACGCTCGCCGGCGCCCCTGCGGAACTGCTTGTTGGGACTGATCTGCGCTATGACGATATCTTCAATGTCGGGCTCTTTAACACGGCGGGGCGAACGCGCCTGTCGACCGTGCGCGATGACGACGTCACCGAATTTTCCGCTGGCGGTTTCGCGGAACTCGAGATCGCCCTGACGGACCGACTGCGGGCGAGCGTCGGTCTCCGCGGCGACGTCTATGCGTTCGATGTTGAATCTTCCATAGCTGCCAATTCCGGCGACGGCTCAGATGCGATCGTCACGCCAACGGCGAGCCTCGCCTGGCGCGCCGCCGACAGTCTCGAATTCTACGCCAATTACGGTCAGGGCTTTCACTCCAACGATGTGCGCGGCGCGACCATCGCTGTTGACCCCGTGACACTCGCTCCCGCAGACGCCGTGGATGCACTTGTGCGAGCCGAAGGCGCAGAGCTAGGGGCGCGTCTGGAACGCGGGCCCCTCAACGCTACTATTGTCGGCTTCTGGCTCGATCTTGATAGCGAACTTGTCTTCGTCGGCGACGCGGGGACGACCGAACCCAATAACGGCTCGCGCCGCTTTGGCGTCGAGTTCAATGCCTTCTGGCGACCAGCGGACTGGATCGTGCTTGACGCAACCGCGGCTTACACGAACGCCCGGTTCAAGAACGCTGCGCCCAGCGAGAACCGCATTCCGCAGGCAGTCGAAAGCGTATTCGGCGGCGGGGTTTCGGTTGAGCCCGTAAAAGACTTGACTGCAACGCTCCGTCTGCGCCGCTTCGGCGAGGCGCCGCTGACTGAAGACGGCTCGATTTTTTCCGAGCCAACGACAATCGTCAATTTAGGTTTTTACAAAGACATTGGCCCCGCTCGCCTCAGCCTCGATATTCTCAATCTTTTCGACTCCAAGGATGCTGATATTACTTATTTCTTCGAGTCGCAGTTGCAGGGGGAAGCCGCGCCGGTCGGCGACATTCATCTTCATCCAATTGAGCCGCGACAAATCAGAGGAACGATCACAGCATCGTTTTAACTATTCTAGAAAACACTGGCTGGCCGTCAGGGTTTTGTCACGGTCCAGTACTTATAAGCTCGAACAGTAATCTCTGAAGGCTTGCACATAGGCCCAATTCCAAACAAAGAAGCATAAGCAACTTCAATTTATCCATCTCGTAGAAGCGTTGCTTATAGTGGTGTGCAATGAACTAAAAGTTTGCATTAATTGAAAATACAAAATTTCGGCCGACGGCATCCCGAACACGGGTGTTTCCTCCTGCAATTCCGCCGGATAGCGTGCCATATTGTGTAAGCTGACGTTCATTTAAAATATTATTCACTGCTAAACTGCCAGTTATATTATCACTGAACCTGTACGATATATTATAGTTAAATCGGTTGTATTCTGGACGGAAAAAGTCGGGCTCCTCATCTAGCGGCTGAGTGTCGTCTGGATTCTCAACAGATTTGTGGATTCGAAACCACGGACAACCATTGAACGAAAGGTTCCGAACGCGTTTGGATATCACCCACCGCCTCGGCAGGCTTGCGCATCAACTTCAGTGGTTT
>JBCBSY010000379.1:0-2649 GCA_039818925.1 Pseudomonadota bacterium
GGCGCTTCGGCGCAGCCTTTTCCTGATTTCCGCATCAGTAGTGTTCATCACATTTGCGCTGCCTTTGCGGGCTGAAGATTTGGGCGCATCCGCAATCCAAATCGGCGCGCTTTACAGTCTTCTCACAGCCGCGGTGTTTGTCATGCGGCCGCTCTCCGGCTATGGCCTCGATGCGTTGGGCCGAAGACCGATGTTTCTGGCGGCGGCGGGCGCCTATTTTGCAGCGAACGTTCTCTATGCGGCAAGCGGCGATGTGATCGGCCTTTTCGCCGCGCGTTTGATGCAAGGCATCGGCTTTGCGATCTTGGCGATCGCCGCTGACACGATCACGGCGGATATTGCAGACCAAAATCAACGCAGCGCCGCCATGGGCGCCAATATCGCCAGTCAAACCCGCGGCGGCATGGTCGGCGCGACTTTCGCGTTTACGCTGGTCGGCGTCGCACCGCTTATCGCGTGGGTGGTTTCATTTTGGATGTTTTCTGTTGTTTCCCTGCTTGCGACAGTTTTCGTGTTCTTTGCCATCCCGGAAACACGTCCGCGACGCACGGCGGAAAGCGGGGTGGCAAAGAAATATGTTATGCCGACCGGCTACGTCCGCGTTCTTGTTATTATTTTTCTGGCGGCCTTTGCGGGCGCGCTGATCCAGCCCTATTACCTGATCTATATTCGCGCTCGGTTCGATGTAGAGCTTTACATGCTGGCGACGGCGTTTTTGCCCGTGGGGATTGCTTACGCTATCTTGCCAGGGGTCTTAGGAAAAGCGGCGGACCGGTTCAGCCGCGTCAGCGCGATATCGGTCGGGCTTATCATTGCGGCGTCGTTCTATCTTCTGGCGCCAAGAGTAGATGGTTTCTTTACGTTGGTGGGAATGTTTCTGGGCGCTGCAATCGGTGCGGTGCTTGTGGATTTGACGAAAAACGCCTGGGTCGCGGACTTGTCTGAATCAGCGGCGGTCGGACGCAGTTTTGGGTTGGCTGCGTTGGCGGCTGGCGGCGGCGGGGTTTTAGGGCCCATCGCTGGTGGCGCCATCTATGACAGCATAGGGCCCGACTATCTGTTTTACGGCGCCGCGCTCATTCTCTTCGCGGCCGCGCTTTCCACCCAAATTCTGTTCCGCACGCGATAGTTCAAAAGAACAGGCGAGGCGTTACTCCGCTCGCAACTTCCGCTCATAAGCACTGACCAGCGTCATGTAGGGATTGACCTGATCAAACACCGGATCGGTGAATTCGTCCGGCGCATAATTCTGGTACATTTCGAAATGCAGGTGATAGGTCGTCAGCACTGGTTCACCAGAGGAGTTGAAAAAATCGTCCCACACTTTGCCTATTCGCTGCCCCTTCGTCACCATCTCGCCGTCGCTGACCGCCAGTTCATCCATTTTCAGATGCATGTAGCGGTAAAGCGTTCCATCAGCGGTCTGTAGACGGACCGTATAACGCGAGCTTGCTGGTGCGATGATGCGGCCATCTTCAACAGCCACAGCCCAGTGTGCCGCGCCTGAATCGTGAATGCAGGTTGCGGGACGAATATCGACACCTTCATGACCGCCTGTGGGGCACATGATTTGTGTGCGTGAACGCGATTCGCAAAAATTATCCTGCCACGGATAGTCATAATTGGTCGGATGGCACTGGCCGCCATTCATACCGTTGAGCGATCCCTGGCTGCCGCCATGGCGGTAAACCTGACTATTCAAAAAGGCGGCGTCTTCCAGCGGGAACATGATGTCCGGGCGGTAGATCGTCGTGTCGACATGACCGGGGCCTGAATCCGGCAGCAAATCGCCGACGGGGACGTAGCTGAAGGTGCGGCCATCCGCGTCTTCCAGAAATTCTTCTTCCGGCAGGGGATCAGGCTCTTCCGGGTCAGGGTCAATTGGGTCGGGATCAATCGGGTCCTCCGACCCCGGATCAATCGGGTCGGGCGTTTCCCCGCCGGACCAATCGCAGGCGACGATTGATGCGCTAAGAAAGAGAGTGGCGATGATTCTGGCGATAATACTCATTATTCGCCTCCTGCAAGTTCTGGATTGGCGAGGATCATCGAATCCGCAAGGCCGGTGATATAGTCATCCTGGGCGCATCGGGGATCGGCGGCGGGGTCGCCGCATTCAATCGTCATGACATAACCGCAGCCGAATTTTGAAAAGCTCAAATCGACGCCATAATCATTGCGGCTGATCTGATAGGCGGCTCCGGTGCCGGCAAGCCGCCTTGGGCCTTCCGCCAGACGTTTGCGAAACGCAACGACATCCGGATCGCCGCCAACAACGCGGTTGCAGGTGCCGGTAATGCTGAGCGACGCTTCACTGTCGATATCCGCCACCGCCGTGTATACGTTTTCCATGCCATAAACTTTGACATTGTTGCGGACTGCTGCATCAGCAGGGATAAGCACCGGTATGCGCACACGGGTCACTTCCGCTTCCGCAACATTGGGAAGGCGCGTTGCAGCCAACGGGCGAATACCGGGCGGCGGCGGGGGCGGTGGTCCGGTGCGCGCCGTCGCGAGTGATTGCGTCGAGGTGATTGCATCACGAAGCGACGGGCGTTGTTCGTCCTCGGCGGCGGTGCGGCGCAAGTCTGTGCGTAATTCGTCAAGATTGGGCCGTCTGGGCAGGGTCTCGGCGCGTGTTCTGCGCGC
>JBCBSY010000380.1:0-2648 GCA_039818925.1 Pseudomonadota bacterium
CATATGAAGCTATGGTTCTAATGTCCGCTGCATTTGAGCGTCAGGACAGCCTCAGTTTCGCGCGTGCTGAACTCGCCAAAGCGTTCGATGTCAGCAACAAAGACGCCCGTGTCGCGAACCAGTATGCCCGCTTCCTCTTGCGTCAGAGCGATATACCGCGCGCGGAAGAAGTGCTGGTTGATTCTTTATCCGTCAACGCGCGTGACGTAGAAAACCTTCGTTTGCTTGCTTCGGTTCGGTTAGCGCAGCAGGACTGGCGCGGCGCCGAGGAGGTTGGCGTGATGCTTGAAAATGCAGGCGATGAAAGCAGCCTCGCATCGAACATCAAGTCGGCCGCTTATATCGGCCTCGAAGATTATAACAGCGTCATTGAAACCCTCTCGGCGCGCGGTGCTGACGCACCGCTTGACGCGCAGCCGCTTGGCGCGCTCGTCTCCGCTTATATTCGCGAAGAGCGCCTCGCTGAGGCGGAGGATATGTTGACTCGCATGCTCGAGGCGGACCCGGACAACTACAATGCGCAGTTGCAGGTCGCGCGCGTCTATGCGGCGCAGAGCGATGCCGGAAAGTTTGAAGATGCGTTGATCCGCGCAACAGAAACCGATGCGGATCGGCCGGAAGCTTATGAATTGCTCTATCGCACTTACCTTGTCGACAATCGACGCGAACAGGCTGCGGCGTTGATCGAGCGCGGCTTGCGCGCATCGCCCGACAATGAGGCGCTGAAAGTCTACAAGGCGGATGTCCTGCTTTCACAAGGCGATCGCGCCGGGGCGTTGGCGATTTATTCCGAGCTTATTGAAACGCGCCCCAATGACCGCATCATCGCGAATAATTTTGTTAGTTTGTCGAGCGATTTACGGCTTGATGAGCAGAGCATTGTGCGCGCGCTTGAGATCGCAAAGCGGATCGAGGATGTCGATAATGCCTTTTACCGCGATACGGTCGGCTGGGCTTATTATCGCGCCGGCGAATATGGCAAGGCGCTGGAATACCTGACGCAGGCTGTCGAACAGACCGGCGACAATGCGGAAATGCTCTATCACCTCGGCGCAGCACAAATGGCGACGGGCGATGAGGACGCGGCACGGCAAACGCTGCAAAATGCGCTTGCGGCCGGCGGCGAGGATTTCACCTTTGCAGACGAAGTGCAGGCCCTGTTGGACCGGATGTAGGCAGGCCGGCGCCGCCATGTGTTGAGACTGTCCCAGCCTCGGCGCCGAGCGAAAGCATAGCACCATGTACGAGCAGTTTTTCGGCCTTGTTGAAAAGCCGTTTTCGGTTCAGCCGGACCCCTCCTTTCTCTATTGGGGGCGCACGCACCGCCTTGCCTACGCCATGCTCGAATATGGCGTTCTCAATCATGCCGGGATTTCCGTCATCACAGGCGAGGTCGGGTGCGGGAAGACGACGCTTGTGCATCGCCTGCTTGATCAATTGTCCGACACTCACACCGTGGCGTTGCTATCAAATGTGCAGGAAGGTCGCGGCGATCTTTTGAGCTGGGTGCTAATGGGCTTTGGGCAGCCCTTTTCAGAGAGCAGCCATGTCGCCCTGTTCTCTCAACTCCAGACATTCTTTATCGGTGAATACGCCAAGGGCAAACGCGTCGTGTTGATCATCGACGAGGCGCAAAACCTCTCCATGGACATGCTTGAGGAATTGCGGCTGCTGTCGAACATCAACGCCGGCAAGGATCAATTGTTGCAGTTGATCTTAGTGGGACAGCCGCAGCTTAAGGACGTGCTCAACCGGCCTGAACTCCTCCAGCTGACCCAGCGTGTCGGGTCGGATTTTCACTTGACGCCTTTGAGCCGCGAAGAAGTCAGCGCCTATATTGAAACACGCCTCTCCATTGCGGGCTGCCGCCGGCGGATATTTACGGAACGCGCAATTGATCTGATTGCGGAACAATCGCGCGGCGTGCCGAGGGTGATCAACGTTATTGCGGACACAGCGCTTGTCTATGCATTTTCGGCTGAAGACCTGGTGGTCGGCGTCGAAACAATCCGCAATGTTATACGGGATAAAAAGGCCTATGGCGTCTTCGGCATTGCTTCCAACGAGCCCAGCGTTGCGCCTATAGCAGCGGAGGACGAAGAGGGGCCGGACGCTTTTGTCGGTGGCGAGGAAGAAGACCCGGCGCCGATACCAGTAAAAACCCTTGCGGATGTCAGAACCGAAGTGCGCACGCGTTTGTCGCCGCCGTCGATGGGCGCCGACACGATCGGACAAGACGCTGCGCAGTCCGTGATGGAGCGCGAGGTTGCGCCGGAAACCAAAGCCGCTGAAGAAACCGCCTATCATCCTGAACCTGTGATGGACGCGGACCCTGCTCCTGAAACGGAACCGGAGCCTGCTCCCGCGCCGACCGTCGCGCAGAGAAGCGCGCAGGAAACATATGTCACAGGCGTCGTAGTCATCGGTGAAGATCCGCAGATTTCGCCGGAAGCGTCGATCCGATCCGCCAGTAATGATCGCCCGGTTGTCTTTGTGCCGATGACGGTGATGAACGACGCCGTCGCAGCGGCGCGCAAGGCGGGCGCTGTTGTGGTCGATCCTGGCAATGGGCTGCAGACCGGCGGGCGTGCGAAAAATGCAGGCTATCGGCAACTGAAAAAAATCGCGCCGAATGTCGATTTCGTGCA
>JBCBSY010000381.1:0-2645 GCA_039818925.1 Pseudomonadota bacterium
AACGCGTTCCCTAACTGTCCTCCCGCTTTTCGCCGGCGCGCGGTTTGTGTAGACTGCCTTTAGGGGAGAGAGTGTTTGCGCATCATCGCCATTATTGCCGTGCTTGCGGCGGGTCTGGTCGCTGTTGCATTTGCTGCGGTCTATGCGGTCAGCGAAGCCAGACTTAGAGACGTCGTTCTCGGTTCCGATTTTGATCATCCGATTCCTGCAGATGCGGCGTCGGTCGAAAGAGGCCGCCATCTGGCCCGCACGCGGGGCTGTTTTGGCTGTCATGGCCAGAAACTGGAGGGCAAAGACTTTGACGAACAGTGGGATTGGCCTGCGCGCGCCGTGGCGCCGAATCTCGCCTCTTATGCGCAGGCAAACTCCCCGCAGGCGATCGAGGCGGCTGTGCGACAAGGCGTTGGCCGCGACGGCAAGGCGCTTGTCTCCATGCCCTCCTTTAATTTCGCCCGGCTGACTGATGAGGACATGGCGGCGCTGATCGCGTTTCTCCAGTCGGCGCCGGTTGTTGAGCAAGAGCTTCCAACCCCAAGACTTGGCTGGTTCGTACGCTGGGATTTCGCGCGCGGCGCCGAAAAGCACATGGGCTATTGGGTAAAGCTTGTTCCTGAACTTCGTGTCGATCCTGTCGCGGAGCCCCAACGTTCGCGCGGTGAATATCTTGCCATGACCATGTGCAACGAATGTCATGGACTCGATGTCAGGGGCGACACTTTATACGGCCAGACGCCGGACCTTTCGATGGTGGCCGCTTATTCGCGCGAGGACTTTGAGACATTGATTAAAACCGGCGTTGCGTCGGGCGACCGCCAGCTCGGGCTTATGTCGCTCGTCGCGCCGGACCGCTTTCCAGAGTTGAGCGACCGAGAAATAGACGATCTCTATGTCTTTCTGTCATCACTGCCGAATGAGCCGGTTCCCGAAAACGTCCCATGGCGTCCGGCAAACTGACCCAATCATCCAGACACGTATGATGCGAGTCCCCCGGAGCTGTTCATCAAAAGCGATAAAGTCTTCCTTCAACCCCGCTTCTGGTGCGCCGTTATCCACCCCTGTGGTATTGGGCGTAGAGTGTTCCCAGGCATAGCGTCAGGCTCGCCGTTGCGTGGGTTTTTGCTGTTAGGTTGCGCTTAGCGCAGGGTTAAAACGAGGTCGCCGAATTGTCCTACAAGATCGCCCCAAAGCCTTGCTACAGGGCAATTCGGCAACGCGCGAGGCTTGGGTTGCACAAAAGCCCGCGCCTCGCTTTTTGCGCGCCGCACAAGGGCTGGCGCCCTTGCGGCCCAATCCCTATGTTTCGCCCGAAATGAGCACACTGGCAGATATATCTACTATTGATGCGCCGCGGATCGACCTTGGCGTGCCTGCGGGCGCGCGCGTTGTTGTGGCGATGTCCGGGGGCGTCGATTCCTCCGTCACGGCGGCGCTGGCGAAGCTGGCCGGCTATGACGTGGTTGGCGTCACGCTCCAGCTTTATGACCATGGGGTCGCGATCCAGAAAAAGGGCGCCTGTTGCGCCGGTCAGGACATTCAGGATGCGCGCCGCGTCGCCGAAGCGATGGACTTTCCGCATTACGTTCTCGACTATGAAAACCGCTTTTCCGAAGCGGTCATGGAGGATTTCGCCGACACCTACCTCGCTGGCGCAACGCCGATCCCCTGCGTGCGCTGTAACGAGCGGGTGAAGTTCAAGGACCTTTTGGAAACCGCCCGCGACCTCGGTGGCGCGGTGATGGTCACCGGCCATTATATCCGCCGCGTCGAAGGCCCGAATGGGCCGGAACTGCGCCGCGCTTATGATGCGTCGAAAGACCAGAGCTATTTCCTGTTTGCGACCACCAAAGAGCAACTTGAATATTTGCGCTTTCCACTGGGCGACATGCCGAAATCGGAAGTGCGCCGCATCGCCGCCGAGCTTGGGCTCGTGGTCGCTGACAAGCCCGACAGCCAGGACATCTGTTTTGTGCCGGAGGGCAAATACGCGTCTGTTGTTGAACGTCTGCGTCCGGGAGCGGCGGAGCCTGGCGATATTGTTCACATAGACGGTACGGTCATGGCGCGCCATGCAGGCGTGATCCACTACACCGTCGGTCAGCGTCGCGGTCTCGGCGTCGCAACGGGCGACCCGCTTTACGTGGTGCGTCTCGATGCTGACAAGCGTGAAGTAATTGTCGGCCCACGTGAGGCGCTGATGGTTGAGCGGATCCTGCTAAAAGACGTCACCTGGCTCGGAGATGGCGACGGCGAGGGCGTTGCGCGCGCCGGCTCGGATATTGCCGTTAAAGTGCGCTCGACCCGGCCGCCGGCGCCGGGGCGGCTTGCTTGGGATGAAGCGAGTCCGACAGGCTGGGCGGTTGACCTTGCGGACCCGGAGGAAGGCGTCGCGCCCGGCCAGGCCTGCGTTTTCTATTCGGCGGACGCTGCGCGTGACCGCGTCCTTGGCGGCGGCTGGATTGCCGGGACGCGAGCGGCTGCGTGAGCGTCGTGATTCGTCCGCTGCGTCTTGAGGACGAGCCGGACTGGCGCCGGCTCTGGTCGGGCTATCTGGCGTTTTACAAATCGTCTGGCCTTGCGGAGGCCGTGACAGCGACAACATTCACGCGATTGATCGAGGACCCGCGCCTTTTCGCCTTTGTTGCAGA
>JBCBSY010000382.1:0-2643 GCA_039818925.1 Pseudomonadota bacterium
CAATGGTGGATGCGGCCCGGTCCAAGCCGCCATTGCATGCGCACCATTGGCGCCGCGGAAGTGGCGCTCGAAAAAATGGTGAAACGCCTTTTGACCCGTGAAGCCTTTGGCAAGCCAATCTTCAAACACTCGATCTGGGAGCAACGTGTGGCGGAAGCGCGGATCGACATCGAAATGGCGCGGCTTTTGACCTTGAAAGCCGCCTGGATGATGGACACCGTCGGCAATAAGGTCGCGCAAGGGGAAATCGCCATGATCAAGGTGGCGGCCCCCCGGGTCGCCTTGAGGGTGCTTGATGACGCCATCCAGGCCCATGGCGGCGCCGGTGTCTCTTCTGACTTTGGGTTGGCGCGCGCCTATGCCTCGTTACGTACGCTGCGTCTCGCTGACGGGCCAGACGAAGTCCACTGCCGCGCGATCTCCCGCATTGAGTTCAAGAAACACTCAAATCAGCTGTAACGAAGGTTCGTCATGATTGCGATAATCGTGCGTCGAAATCTTCTAAGGCGTCATTTTCAGGATTGATTGAACGTAACGCCTCAATCATATTCCGGGCGCTTTCCTTATGGCCATTTTGTAAATGGCAATCAATCGCACCGGCCATGGCGAATTGCATGTAGGCGCTTTCTGGATAAACCCCAATCCAACGATCGTAAAGCGGCGCAGCGCGCACGCATACGCCATCGCTTCGCAATTCCAGCGCGGCTAACAACAGTTCTGTCTCTTGTGTGTTATAAGACTGGTTTTCGTCCTCAATGATCTCATTGAACCGCGCAATGGCGGCGTCGGAGCCCCGACTCGCTGAAACGCGCAAAATTTCTTTCATTAGTGACTTGCGTGCGAGAACTGGCTCGTCGCCATCAAGAATGGCGAGCAGCGCGCGCGCAGCCTCTGACACGCGGGCATCCCGCAAGTTTCCCAACAGGATGACCGTGCGGTGGTTGGTTAGGTCCAGCTGAATATGGCTGCGATAACCGGTGACGAGCCCGCCATGGGACGCAAATTTTGTTTCGTCCGTTATCTCAACCGCCCACCCATAGGCTTGGCGTCCGGCGGCGGGGTCGAACATTTTCTCACGCGCGCTATTGGAAACAACATCCGGATTGGCGCCATGCAGTGCTTGAGCCCAACGGTTGAGGTCTGCAACCGTAGTTACAATCCCGCCCGTAGACCATGTAGTGGAAGGGTCGCGATATTCGGCGTTATCGTAACGCGCTTCAACGAAATTGTAGCGATAGGCGCGTACACGGCCAGGTATGATACTGGCGCCGTCGTCAAGGCGCGTGTTGCTCATGCCGAGCGGGCTGAAAATGCGCTCTTCTAACAGTTTTTCGAGCGGTTTCCCCGTTACCTTTTCCGCCAGCACGCCAAGCAGGACATAGCCGATACTGGAATATGCGTTTTCTGCGCCGGGCTCGAAGCGGAGCCCCTCACGAGCGTAAAGACGAACCAACTCCTTCTGTGACCAGCGGTTCTTGCTTTTGTCACTCAAGAAATTGTCAACTGCGTTCCAATGATGAAGACCGGAACGGTGCGTCAGCAAATGATCGACAAGAATTCTTCCGCCCGACGGGTCCGGAAAATCAGGCCAATATTGAATGGCTGGCGCGCCCAGGTCGAGCTGCCCTTCTTCAACAAGCTGCAGAATGAGCGCAGCGGTGAAGCCTTTTGTTATTGAGCCGATAACAAAGCGCTGATCGGCCGAGGCCGGAACGTTTAGTTCACGGTCGATCACGCCCGAACCGGCTGTATAAATAACGTCGCCCTCGGCAGCGATAAGAACAGATCCAGCAAACTGATCATCAGCGACATAGCTTTCAATGATTGCTTCAAAGTCATTTTGAAGGGATTGGCCGCTATTCGAGGCCGTAGAGAAAGCGGTGCTTGAACAGGCGCTCTGTAGGGAAAGAAAGAGGACCGCCGTCATACAGAATTGGGTTTTAACGCAGACCACCAAAAGCTCCTTATCCCTCGCTTAAGTCTTGCTTTTAGCACTAAATACGCCTTATCTGCAACGTGTCTACAATTGCAGATAAGGGCTTTTTATGAAAGAAACGCCGATCAGCGACGCCGCAGCCATGCGTTTGTTAATAAATCCAGTGCGTTACTCGATCTGGAGAGTAACCTCGAAACTCGGGCCGGTGACGGTTGAAGCAATCGGGCGGCATATTTGCAGAGATCCTGGGGCGATTTACAGGCATATTCAAAACCTTGAGAAAGCAGAGCTTATTCATCGGTATGACACTGTGCAGACGGCGGGTCGCACCGCCGTTAGATATGTAACCGATGAAAACCCCTATCTTGCCTATGATCCAAACAACCCCGCGGTCATTGAAGCCATGGCGCGCATCGGCGAAATCGCAACTCGACAAGCAACATCGGAATGCGCGAAATCGGTTAAGTCCGGCAACGCAGTGATGCGGGGGCTGAAGCGCGACACGATGATCAAAACAGATTCAGCCTGGGTTGATGCGCCGCACTTGGCGGCAATCAATAAAAAAATCGACGAGCTGCGTGCGCTGTTGCACACAGATGAACTTCCTCACAAAGGAAAACTTGTTCACTTCGTCACTATCATGTGGCCGCAGAACAGTGAAGTTGGATAATTGTAGTCACGCCGTATAACTTATTATGACGCCCAAA
>JBCBSY010000383.1:0-2631 GCA_039818925.1 Pseudomonadota bacterium
TTCGGCGGTTTTGAAATGATCCTCGAGGCGTGACGTTTCAGCCTTTGAGCCCGCGCATATTTTAAATACGGAGAAAATGATGACTTATGTTGATGGCTTTGTCGCCGCAGTCCCGACCGCCAACAAGAGCAAATTTGTGGAACACGCCGCCAGCGCTGCAATCGTCTTCAAAGAATATGGCGCACTCAAGATTGTCGAATGCTGGGGCGATGATGTGCCGGAGGGCGACCTCACGTCATTTCCACTGGCGACGAAAAAGAAGGATGACGAAACGGTTGTCTTTTCCTGGGTCATCTGGCCATCGAAAGAGGCGCGCATTCAGGGAATGGAAAAAGCGATGGAAGATCCGCGCCTCAGTCCCGAAACCAATCCGATGCCGTTTGACGGCAAGCGCATGATCTTCGGCGGTTTTGAGATGATCCTTGAGGACTAGGGCGCCTTCACCCATTAAATTCTGTTTTTTCCGGCGTTCCACCCGGCGGGGTCGGGCGAAAATCCTTTGCGTCGGCAAAGGCTTTGCGAAATCCGTCGCGTTTTGAAATGCGCGACAGGTAAGCGCGAAACGCCCGGTCCTGACACATGCCGTAGCCCCGCGCCCAGGTGACGTTATGGCCGATCACACAGTCCGCCGCCGTAAAATCATCACCGCAAACAAAGTCCTGATTTTTCAGCCGCGCCAGCAATTGCGGTTCGACTTCTTTTTCTATCTTGCTGCGATAACGCGCAATCGTTTTATCATCCGATTCGTCCTTGGGCAGAATATGTTCGTGAATGCGGACCTGCCACAACATCATGTCCATCCATGATCCGCCGAAATGGAGCATCTGAAGATAGTCCGCCCGCGCTGGCGAAAATTCGTTTGCCGGCGGGGCAAGTTTCTTTTCCGGAAACGCATCGGCCAGCCACGCGACCATCGCCGCGCTTTCCAGCATGTGTGTTGTCTCGCCATTGTCCCACGCAATCTCCAGCACCGGCACATTGTGGTTCGGGTTGATGCGCAGATAATCCGGCTTGTATTGCGCGCCACTGTAGAGCGAAACAGTTTCCACTTCGAAATCATCGCCGACGGTTTCGTGCAGGATCCAGCGCACGCGGGCGCTGCGGGTTGCGGGAAAATGATAGAGCTTGAAATTTTGGGGGCGCATGGGGGGTCTGTCTCCTGTTGGGCGCGCGGCGATGATACTTGCGGTTTTCGACAACCGGGCCGCGCCCGCCCCAGAAATGGCGGTCCGGCCGGCGCCGTTCAAGCGGCTTTGGCGCCGCCCTGCGGGGGCATCGCCGCGTCGTCTCGCCGCGCTTGGGTTCGATAAGAAAAATCAATGGCTTAGAGCGAATTTCCTTTGCTTGACGCTGCGCTGCGGCGCCTATATGGTCCGCCGCGATTTCAAAGGGTGCGGACAGCCGTTCGCGCCCGTTTTCGGGCAAGCTTATGGGCGGGAACTACGGCAGGGACGACGCTGGCCGAGATGATCCGCCGCCGCTTGACGGGTTTTCCGAGCGGCTCGAGCGGATGCGGAGCGACCATGCCCCGCCGCCGCCGCAAAAGGGGTCTGCATTCGCCTGGGGCCGGGCGATGCGTGTCGCCTCTGATCTGTTCGCCGGGCTTTTGGTGGGCGGGCTTTTAGGTTTCGGCCTCGATCGCTGGCTGGGGACTTCGCCCTGGTTCCTGCTGGCGGGGTTTGGGATCGGATTTGCAGCGGGTTTGCGCAATATGGCGCGCACGCTGAAAGAAGACAGCGACGACAAGGCCGAAGGCTGACGCGCCGGAAGCACGGCGGATTGGCGCGAAAAGGAAGAAATGACGCGATGATGGGTTTGAAGGTCGCCGGGCCGATTGAACAGTTCGAGATCTTGCCGATTGTGCCGTTGAGCCTCGGCGCTATCGATATCTCCTTGACCAATTCCGCCTTGTGGATGCTGATCTGCACCGGCGCGATCATCGTGTTCTTTGTCGCCGCGACGCGCCGGGCGGCGATCGTGCCGGGACGGCTGCAGTCGGCGGCGGAGGTGCTCTATGAGTTCATTTCCGACCTGACGCGCGACATCATCGGCCCGGACGGGCGGAAGTTTTTCCCCTACATCTTCACGCTTTTCGTCTTTATTCTGATCGCCAATCTTTTTGGCATGCTGCCGAGTATTCCCGGCGCGCCGAAAGAGGTTCATACCTTCACCACCACCAGCCACCTGATTGTGACTTTCGCGCTGGCGATGATGACGATCCTGATCGTCGTGGTGTTCGGGTTGATGAAAAACGGCCTGAAATTTTTCAAACTCTTCGTGCCCTCCGGCGTGCCGATCTGGCTGTTGCCGCTGATCGCCGTTATCGAGTTTGTGTCGTTCCTGTCGCGGCCGATTTCCCTTTCGGTGCGATTGTTCGCCAACATGTTCGCCGGGCACATCATCCTGAAACTTTTCGCTGGATTCATTATCTCGCTGATGGGCGCGGGCGGCGCATTCACCGTACTCGGCATTTTGCCGTTGCTCGGCACCATCGCGGTCACCATGCTGGAGTTCCTGATCGCCGGATTGCAGGCTTACGTATTCGCGATCCTTTCCTGCATTTATCTCAGCGATGCGGCGCATGCGGCGGATCACTAAAGGTTGAAAAAGACTTCCCGCGCGGCTTGATCG
>JBCBSY010000384.1:0-2618 GCA_039818925.1 Pseudomonadota bacterium
CGCCGCGAACCGAAATTGCGCGGGCGACCATGCTTGTCCCAGGCGAGAATATCAGGATGCGCATCGACCAGCCATTTCGGTGGCGTTGCGGTGGGCGTGCCGAGCATCACCTTGAGGCCCGCTGCGCCAAGCGTTTCGATGGCGCGGTCCAGCCAGTCCCAGTCATAGGCGCCAGGTTCCGGCTCGATCCGGCTCCACGCGAATTCCCCGATCCGCACCTGCCGCAAACCGGTCGCCGCCATCTTGGCGGCGTCATCCGCCCATTTGTCCTCCGGCCAATGCTCCGGGTAGTAACAAACACCAAGAAAAGGGTCGCGGGTCATGGCTTTGACTCCATGAAAAACAGTCTTCCTTGCGCGACATGGGCCGGGCTGAGATCCAGCCCGTGATAAGCGAGCGCCGCGGCCGAGTATTCACCGATTGCTTTCGGCGAGGCGTCGCCTTCAAGAGCGAGTTCCTTTATGTGCCAGCGGCGGCCGGATTCAAAACCCGGCAGGCGAACAGGCGCCAGGGCCTGCCGGTCCGGTTCGGCGCAGCGCATCACCCTAAGCAGGGCTGATTTTTTGTCCGGCGCCAGGATGGCCTGAACGTCAAGCGCCGGGTCGTCATTGTCAAAACGCAAGAGGGCGCCTTCTGAAATCAAACTTCGATGCTCTTTATAAAGTTCAATGGCGCGTTTCAGGATTGACCGCTCCATTTCGTTCAGAGCGCCCGGATCCAGTTCCACGCCGAAATGTCCAAAAAGCGCTGTCAGACAACGGAACGCCATCGGCAGATCGCGCCGGGACCAGTGATTGGGGCTCGACCCCACATGCGCGCCTAGCATCTCCAACGGATAAAACAGACTGGCGCGGCGTTGAATCCGGATGCGTTCCAACGCATCGGTGGCGTCGCTTGTCCAGAAACGGTCGGCCCGCTGCAAAACGCCGAAGTCCATGCGCCCGCCGCCGCTGGCGCAGGATTCGATAGCGACCTCCGGGTGGGATGCGCGTATTCGGTCCAGCAGTGCATAAAGCTCTGAAACCTGCTTGTGCGCTGCCGCGCCAAAGGCCGTGGCGGCCGGAAACAGATCGCGATTGCAATCCCATTTCAAATAAGAGACTGGCGCGGCGTCTAACAAAGCGTCGATCGATGAAAAGAGATATTCTCTGACGTCTTTTCTACTAAGATCGAGCACAAGTTGATGGCGCGCTGTCGGCGCGCACAGTCCAGGTACAGATAAAATCCAGTCCGGATGCGCACGGAAGAGATCGCTGTCTTCATTGACCATTTCCGGTTCGACCCAGAGACCGAACTCAAGACCCTGCGCGACAACATGCTCGGCCAGCGGGCGAAGGCCGTTTGGAAATTTCACCGGGTCCGGCGTCCAGTCGCCAAGCGCGGTCCGGTCGTGATGACGGCCTTTGAACCAGCCATCGTCAAGTACAAAGCGCTCGGCGCCGATGGCGGCGGCTTCATCCGCAAGGCGCATCGCGGTTGCTTCGTCGATGCCGAAATAGACCGCCTCCCAACTGTTTAATTGCACTGGGCGATGGCGGCGCGTGGCTGGCGCTTGCGCACGCGCATGGTCATGAAATGCGCGACTGACGCCAGCGACGCCGTTGATTGAAACAAAGCCGAGCGCCGCGGGTGTTTCGTATTTTTTGCCGGGCGACAAAATCACTTCACCGGGATGCAGCCACTCCGCGGCGATTGCCTGAGCTTCCCCGCTTCCAAAGCGTTCCGCCGCGAGGGTGAAATTGCCGCTATGGGCGAGCGCGAGTCCAATTGCGCATCCGGACATTTCTGTTGTTGCGTCTTCGGTCAGGACAAGGTGCGGTCCGCCGTCAAAACCCGGGCGTCCGGACCGGCTGGTGCGTTCGACCTTGCCGGCGGCGAGCGGTATGCGCGCACTATGTCCTTCGCTGCTCCAACCGCCGTAAGTAAGATCAACAATTCGCGCCCAGGATGGGAGCGGCAGGGTGAGCGCGTTCAACCGCTGGAGATGAAGCCTGTCTTGGCTGTTATTCGTAATTTCCGCATGGCTGACCAGAACGCCGCTTGGGTCAAACGCAAAATGAAGCGCGAGTTCGATTTGTGATCGCGCCTCGCCATAGGACAAGGTGCAACGGCTTTCATCCTGCGCGACCTTTTCAAGGCGCAAAGAAAAGATAGCGCCGTTGTCTATATGCCCGAGCAGGGCGGGTTCGCCAAAAAATCCGTATCCTTCCAGCGGCGCCAGTTCGCTGATGCGCCTTTCATCAGGACCGGAGGGAAGGGGCGGCGCAGGTTTGGCGGGCTGTTCTTCATAGGCGCTGGCCGGCCCCCAGAAGACGAGTTGCGGCGAGCCTTGTCGCGGCGCGGTGACGACAAAGGCCTGACCGGCCGCACGCAGCGTGATGGGTGTTCGCTGTTCCAATTTCGCCGCGCCTCCCGAGACGCCGAAAAAGCTAGCTTTGTCCGGGAGCGGCGACAACGCTTTATTGCAGGAGCGCCATCGCCGGCGGCGCAAACTCAAAGCCGGGTGATCAATTTGTATCCGGGACGGTAAAAAAGTTTGAGAGACGTGATGTGCTGGTCTTCCAGCCAGGTGATCCGGTCGATGGTGAAAAGCGCGTCGCCTTCGCATGCATCCAGCG
>JBCBSY010000385.1:0-2614 GCA_039818925.1 Pseudomonadota bacterium
CAATCTTATGGCTAACATTATTTATTTCTAAAAATTTTTCACATTTAGATCCCATTAAAGGCGCTACTATCTTCAGAAAATTGGCGCCTTCACTATTTTGATTCTGAACAGGATAATTATCCATATCGTTGTAGTATTTCTGATCACCTATTTGCACAGAAGCAAAGAACATCATAATTAGAACATCTGACGGCCAACTACCCCAATACTTTTTGAATAATTCGTATGGAACTGGATCAAAAATATTTTTGCCGCCCCCTTGTTCAGAAAACGGATTAACTTTGTAAGTCGCAGCCGCTGTGTTGTCATAATTTAGTGTCATGTTTGTTTTCGAGAACGGCAAGGGCGCGTTGCCAAGTCCCAACGGATCTAACGTAGTTCCGGCCTTAAACACCATTTGCGGATTTGATGTTACACCAGAAATAGTTGAATAGCTGGTCGGCCAGCGATCACGTGAGCGCAGAATATTTTTAAGTATAATTGCACTGGTCGCACGTGACTGCGCTTCGTTGATGTTCGCTGCATTGTCGCTGATATTTCTGGCGAGTTCGTTCGTCGTCACATGCGGCAATTCGCGAAGTCCCGCGCAACCGTTTACAAAAAGCGACGCAAGCACCAGCAATGTCCGAATAATCATATCTACCCCCCCGATAGTATCAAATTATCATTTGGATACTAACGGAGACAATAAACCATAGTAAATAAAAAAGAGCTTTATTTGCTATTATTGTTATATGATTACATTCACTGCTTCAGTGTGATCACGTTAGGGTAAGATCACAATGAAGCAGCGGCAAAAAAGGCTAAATCGGGCCGGCGCCCCAAGGGCCCGTGATCGCAAAGGTGATGCCCGGCGTCTGGACGTTGACGAACAGCGTGTCGCCCTCGGCGTTGAAACAGGCGCCGCACCATTCGCGATTGCGGTAGTCGCCTTCTTCAATAAAGAGCGGCGACTTGCCGGCTGCAGTAATGTCGGATTGTGAAAGCTCAATATTGTTCTTAGCAAAGATGAACGGCGCGCCAGACGGCGTCAGGCCAAGCAAGCGCTCACCAAATCCGAAGACGTCCTCTATGCCGCCGCCGTCTTCACAGAGCACGATCCCGCCGCGCGGGCTGACCGTGATATTGTCAGCATTGTTCCCGGCAAGCCGGTTGGCCGACACGTAGATGCAGGTCATGAGATTACGCACCGGGTCGAACGCCCAGACAGCGCCGTCGCCGCGCCCGGCGCGTCCCTGACTATCAACGCCAGCGCCTGTGTCGACGTAATAGATCAACCCGTCAGCAGATGAATACCAGCATCCCTCGCCCCGGCTCATGCGCAAGCCGCCTTTGGCGCGCGCCTGCAGGAACGGGCCGCTGGCTTCGCCTTCAACTGTGTCGTCGCTGAACTCTTCCGGGTCCGCGTCAGGTTCTTCGATTTTCACCCACTCAATTTGATAACAATCCCCGATTACGGGCGTGTTGATGTCGACATTGTCTTCGCCGGCGACCTTGGCGGCGTATAGCGATCCGCCTTTTTCCAGCGTGCTGAAACGGAATTGCGGGAAGTCTGGCACATATTTGTAAAAGCCAGCACGATTGCGGCGATCCTCGGTTAGGTAAACGACACTATCCCTTGGATCGACGGCGACCGCTTCATGGGCCATGCGCCCCATACCGACGATTGGCTTGGCTGCTCGCTTGTTCCCGTTCCACGTCACTTCGAATACATAGCCATGCTTCTTCCCACCGATTGGCTCAAGATTGGTGGTCGTCTCTTCACAAGTCAGCCAGGTGCCCCATGGCGTTGGGCCGCCAGCGCAGTTGACAATGGTCCCGCCCAAACTTGGGATTGTTTTGTAATACTCGCCATTGCGCAAGACGACGGTGGACGTCCCGCCGGCGACGCCTTTCGGGGCGCCGAGTTCCGCACTGACCGCATCATCGTAAATTGCGCGTGCATCAATCAAGCCGAAGGGATTGCCTTCGAGATCATTCACCACGCCATTTTCGTGGTTGCGCACCAGCATGGTCAGCGGGCCGCGCTGCTCGACGACGGCCATCCCGTCATGACGCGGCGGCGTCGGCTGGCCGTTGTTCATCAGATCACCTGTCCAACCCATGGAGCGGTATGAAAATCCTTCCGGCAATTGCAGCAGCGGCAAGCCGGTTGAAAGATCGGCTTTTGGCGAAATCGCGCCATAAGGGCTCATCACCGGCTCCGCATAAGCGGTAACGCCCGCTTGAAAGGATGCGAGCCCGCGCAGCGGCGTCGCCATCACAGCGGCGCCCGCCAGCGCCGCGCCGCTCCTCAGCATGTCACGGCGGCTCAAGCCGCGATTGACGTTTGGCCCGCGATTAAGAGCAGGCGCAACTTGAATGGACATAAGTTCTCCTATCCTGTTCTTGTTTAAGAACACGGCTGACGCCATCCGGCGCCTGATTTAATGCGTGTACGGATTTACGCTACAATTTCAAAATTAGAGCGCAAAAATTTCAGATCTGTGACAAGCACAGAGAAACAACAAAAAATCTGGAATTAAAGCCTGCAGCGCGCAATGGGTGCGCGGATGAAACCTTTCCCCACGCATCCATTGCACTTTTTAATTCTATTTGTCTTATTTGAGCGCGC
>JBCBSY010000386.1:0-2607 GCA_039818925.1 Pseudomonadota bacterium
ACCGAACCCCTGAATGGGAGCAGGTGCTTTGCGTTGGCGCGGTCGGTCAGCCATTGCGCGGCGAAGCCACTGGCCGACCGAATGGTACGCATATGACACCAATGTGACATCGTCGCTGGGGCTTGACGAGAACGAGCGGATTGCCGGTTTTGTCTATATTGGAACCGCCAAGGAAGACCCAAAAGAACGGGGACGTCCGGATATGGCTTCGCTTATCGCGCATTATAAGGAATAATCACGACGGCGTGAGGAGCACACCGGCGCGGCTGAGAAGCCGTTATAGAACGAGCAGTGAACCGGATAACACAAGAAAGGGATCTAGATTTATGGGACTTCGATATCTGATGCTTGCGGGGGCCGCTGCCGCTCTTGCCGCTTGCGGACAAAATGCTGAGACGGCGTCATCCAGCGATGCAAATGAAGCTTCTGGCGTTGCTGTCGAAGCTGCGAGCGCGCAGCAAAGCGCTGACGCATTTGAGTTCGATGCGCCATCGGGCGTTTACGAGTCCGAAGCGACCCACCGCTACATTACGTTCTCTTACTCGCATCTCGGATTTTCCGATCCGTGGGTGCGTTGGCGCGAGTGGAACGGAACGCTCAATTGGAATGCTGAAGACCCGGAGCAGTCCTCTGTCAGTGTCGTTATCGACGCGGCCTCAATTGATACCGGCGTTGATGTTTTCGACGGTCATATGAAAGGCGAGCGGCTGTTTGATGTTGCGAACCACCCGGAAATCACGTTTGAGAGTACGAATGTTGAAGCGACCGGCGCAAATACTGGAACGATCACCGGGGATCTCACCATTAAAGGCAACACGAAACCGGTGACCCTGGACGTGGTCTTCAACAAGGGTGCGTTTCAGGAGCGCGACAACATTTATCGCCTCGGCTTTTCTGGCAAGACAACAGTGAAGCGCTCTGATTTTGGCGTCGACTTCGCGGCGCCGAACGTTTCGGATGAAGTGGATATTGTCATAGAAACCGAGTGGATCATGTCTGCGCCGGAATCCAGCGAGTAATCGATTGAGCGTCGAACGGTACAATTCTGTGGCGGTGGTCCTGCATTGGGCTATCGCCATTTTGATCATTGGGCAAATTGCCGGCGGGTTTTACATGCACAACCTGCCGAATTCATCGCCCATCAAGTTCGACCTTTATCAGTTGCATAAGTCGTTTGGGCTTTCCGTCCTGGCCCTGTCCTTGGCGCGCCTTGGCTGGCGGTTAGCGCATCGCCCGCCAGCGTTGCCCGCATCGGTGCCCGGTTGGCAGCAGCTTGCTGCGCGCGCAACTCATTGGGCTT
Source organism: Pseudomonadota bacterium (assembly GCA_039818925.1). GTDB lineage: Bacteria > Pseudomonadota > Alphaproteobacteria > Caulobacterales > Parvularculaceae > Hyphococcus. The sequence goes on from JBCBSY010000386.1 coordinate 1,301, forward strand.
TTTACGCCCTCATGATTTTGACGCCGCTTGCGGGTTGGGCGATGGTGTCCGTCTCACCGGTCGATATCCCAACAAAGCTTTTTGGCATTATTCCCGTTCCGCATTTGCCGTTTTTTGAAGGCGTCAGCGATCGTGAGGCAGCGGAAGAGTCATTCAAAGAACGCCATGAGTTTCTGGCGAAGTTAATTATTGGGCTTCTCGTCTTGCATGTGGCGGCGGCGCTGAAACATGTTTTCGTCGATAAGGATGGCGTTATGAAAAGCATGACCCCGGCCCGCGCTGGCCAATGGATTGGCATCGGCGCGATCTTTGCGGCGCTTGGCGCGGGCGGCCTGATGTACCTTACCGCCTCTGGCCCACAAGCGAACGCCGCGCCTTCGAGCGCGTCCGCCCAAAATGATGGGGCGCCTGTCGCACAGTCTGGCAATTGGGTAGTCGATTACGACGCGAGCACGCTTTCCTTTTCCGGATCGGAGAAAGGCAATGGGTTCACTGGCCAGTTCAATGATTTCACCGCTGATATTACTTTCGACCCTGAAGATTTTGAAGGATCGTCGATCGTAGTGACGGTTGCAACGGCTTCTGCATCGACAGGCGATTCATTGCGCGATTCCACCATTCCAGGCGAAGAATGGTTCAACGTGGAAAGCCACCCGACGGCGGTTTTTTCAACGTCGTCCATTCGCGATCAGGGCGACGGCTATCAGGCGGACGGCGCCCTCAAAATCAAAGATTTCCAGCGGCCAGTGACGCTTGCTTTTGATCTCTCCATCGACGGCGAAAAAGCCGTTGCGACCGGCGGCGCCGATCTGATCCGCACAGAGTTTGGTCTTGGCCAAAATGACGCCTGGCTGGATGAAGAGGGGGTTGCGCTGGAAGTTCGGGTGGAATTTGAAATCCACGCAACGAAACAGAACTAGCGACTGCGCATAATGGGAACAGGCGCAAGCTGCACCAGCGATCGCCACCCCCATTCCAGTGGGCCTATCTTAAAGTGCGAAAGCCACAGTAGGCTGAACGAAATCTGGAACGCCCAGACGGCGATAATGATGGCCATCACCTGAAGGCGGGTGAATGTATCGTAAAGACCGAGACCATATCCGTAGAATAGAAAAGTCGCGATGATCGTGCCGCCAATATAGTTGGTGAGGGCGATCCGGCCTGTGGCGGTCAGCGCCGCCGCGCACCATTTGAGCGCCCCGGATTTCCATAAGCCGACAAACAGGAGCGCATAGCCGACGCTTAAGAATAGCCGGGCAATTTCTGCAGCGAATTCAGTTGGCCAATGTAGTGCGATAAAGTCCGTC
>JBCBSY010000387.1:0-2595 GCA_039818925.1 Pseudomonadota bacterium
CGACTCCGCCCTGGCTGGCATAATCGGAGACGCCGCTCTCATCAGCAGCCATTCGTAGATGAAAAGAGTATTTGATTTACCTTATGCGCAGGCGCGGCGCCTTTTCGCGGATGCGCGCTCAAGGATTGGAGTCATGACATCGGCAAAGAACGCGTCGCAGCCGATGCAAAGATTACTGCAGGATTTTCCGGTCGGCATGTCTTTTGTCGAGCGCGCCAGAAAGTCCGCCCTGTCCCAACCATACGCCTCTCCCATGGCGGCGGGATCCCCGCGATTGATCGCCTGCAGCGCCGGTTCGTTTTTCAGTGCGTCCAGCATGTCGATCAGCGGTTCTTCCGTCAGGCGGCCAAGCGGCGCGCCGGTTTTCATGCAACAAGGATAGACGCTGCCGTCTGGCTCGATGGAAACCTCGCTCCCGGCTTCACCGTGGTTTAGAAAGTTCAAGCCGCCAGACCAAGCATTGCAAAAGTTGTCTTCGATCCCCGCGACGGTCAGACCGTTTTCCCAGGCGCGCCCGCGCGGCCAGAGCTTGCCGATCCAGGCGTCCTGCGTTGCGCCGAACATGTTGTACCAGCCGGTTGGCGCATTCTCGCCGTCAAGCCCGTGTGCGTCCGCACCGGTGGGAGCCATGCCCCGGCTGGCAAACAACTCATGAAGTTGCATCATCAAAGGTATGCGCTTTTCGCCTTCATGGCCGACGTGAAAGTCGTCCATCCCTGAAACGGAAACCATCCACGCGCCCCGCGCCAAAAGGTCGTCGAGAATCTCACCGGTGACGAGATCACCGGTTGTCTGCACCACGACATTCGCTTTGCCGCGGTACTTTTCTTTCAAGGCGTCAAGGATGGGGTAGAGCACGCGCTCGCGCACCGGATCGATCAGGACTTCGCCGCCTGCCAGAATGATGCGCCCGCGATGCGGCTTGCCGTCGTCCCCCCGAAAAGAAAGCTCATCGGGAAGGTTCTTCACGATGCGCGGGAACGCCGCTTCGCTGTCACGCACTCGCGCCTCGAGCGCATCGCGCACATATGGGCGAAAGCGCGTGTCATAGCAGTGCCGGCAGCGCCGGTGACATGCATGATTGATCACCCAGTAAATTGATTCCACATTCGCGCTCCCATTTCCTTGTTTGTGGCGCAAGTCGGCGCAAGGGATAAATCAAATTCAGGGGAGCAAATGGAAAAGTCGGGTGTTTTCATCGCCTCAAGTGGCTCTTAGGATAGGCAGAAAGCACAGATTTACGCGACACGATGTCAAATTTTGGCCCACTCGTAACGACGACATGGTTAGCTGCCAACATTGGCGCTGCAGATCTCAAAATCGTTGACGGGTCCTGGCGAATGCCGGGAAATGGCGCAGCAATCGACAACTACCACAAAGCGCATCTTCCGGGTGCGGTGTTTTTCGATATCGACGCGGTCGCCGCTAGGGAAACAGACCTGCCGCATATGCTGCCGTTGCCGGAGGCGTTCGCCGCGGCCGTCAGCGCAATGGGGATTTCCAACAGCGACCGGGTGGTTGTTTATGACGAAGAAGGCTTGTTTTCAGCAGCCCGGGTCTGGTGGACGTTTCGCGCCATGGGGCATGAAAACATCGCCGTCCTGGATGGCGGGTTGCCGAAATGGCGCGCTGAGGCCCGCCCGCTGACAGATGAGCTTGCGCCAATTGAACCAGGCCGGTTCGAGGCCGACATGCAGCCTCGCTGGATCGCCGGCGCAGACGCCGTTCGCCGTGCGCTTGCGTCCGGCGAGGCGGTGCTTGACGCCAGGCCCGCCGACCGGTTCGCCGGCGCCGCGCCAGAGCCGCGCGAAGGTCTCCGTTCAGGACATATGCCTGGCGCCAAAAGCCTGCCATTTGCTTCACTCATCGCCGACAACGGCACGCTGAGACCAAGGGATGATCTCGCCGCCACCTTCGCCACGCTTGGCGTCAGCGCGTCAACTGACGTTATCACCAGCTGTGGATCAGGCGTTACCGCTGCGGTATTGTCGCTGGCATTGGAAGTGATCGGGAACCAGAGTCATGCGCTTTACGACGGGTCCTGGAGTGAGTGGGGAGATACCCGACATGACAACGCAGTTTTCCCCGTTGTCGTTGACGACAAAGACGGAAGACCAGATTGAAGTGACAATCACTTATCTGGAGCAGACAGCGCGTCCGCTCCTGCCGACACCCATTGCACCACGCCGCAAAACCGCGCTGATGCGCGCCGAACATCCGCCGCTGCATTTTTACCGTTATCTCTATGATCTTGTGGGCGCGCCATATAATTGGATCAGCCGGCGCCGACTGAACGATCAGGAGCTGGCCTCGATCATTCATCGTGATGATGTCTATGTCTACGTGCTTTATGTCGATGGGGCGCCGGCAGGAATTGCCGAAATCGATGCACAGGACGCCAAAACCTTTGAGCTAAAATTCTTTGGACTGGCGCCGGATTTTGTCGGCGACGGGCTGGGCCGGTTTTTCTTGACCAATGTGATCGAACTTGCCTGGTCGCTCGGGCCGGAAAAACTCCGGCTGGAAACCTGCACCCTCGACCACCCGGCCGCCCTGCCGCTCTACCAGAAATTCGGATTCCAGGTTGTCGACCGG
>JBCBSY010000388.1:0-2595 GCA_039818925.1 Pseudomonadota bacterium
ATTGCGCCGACCGGCGGCGGCAAGACGCTGGCCGGGTTTTTGCCGAGCCTGGTTGAACTTGGAGGGCGCGATGCGTCAGAAAAGCCGTGCGTGCACACGCTTTATATCTCGCCTCTGAAAGCACTGGCCGTCGATGTCGCCCGCAACGTCGCGGCGCCGGTTGAGGATATGGGATTGCCGGTGGCGATTGAAACCCGCACAGGCGATACGCCGGCGGCGCGGCGGCAGCGTCAGAAGTTTCAGCCGCCTGATATATTAATGACCACGCCGGAGAGTCTTTCCCTGTTGCTTGCTGCTCCGGACGCCGCTGAGTACTTCCAGGGCTTGCAGCGGGTCATTCTCGATGAACTGCATGCTCTAATCGCGAACAAGCGAGGGCACTTGTTGTCACTGGCGCTGGCGCGGCTTCGCAGCCTTGCGCCGGCCGTCCGGTTTTGCGGACTATCCGCGACTGTGCCGGATGCGCGCCCGTTGATTGATTATCTGACGCCGCAAAATGTCGATGGGGCGGCGTCGGCGAAACTGATCCGCGGTAAGGCCGGCGCCAAGCCGAGGGTAGATGTGTTGATGTCGGAGGAGCGTATCCCGTGGTCGGGTCACTCGGGAAAACATGCGTTCCAGGAAGTCTACGACAAGATCAAGAACGCCAAGATGACTCTGGTCTTCGTCAACACGCGCAGTCAGGCGGAGATCACCTTTGCCTCTTTGTGGCGGATCAATGACGATAACCTTCCAATCGCTTTGCATCATGGCTCGCTGGAAATCGACCGGCGCCGCAAGGTCGAAGCGGCGATGATCCGCGGCGATCTTCGCGCGGTGGTCTGTACGTCGACCCTGGATCTGGGAATCGACTGGGGTGATGTTGACCTTGTCATACAGATGGGTGCGCCTAAGGGCGCCTCGCGGCTGACCCAGCGGATCGGACGGGCTAATCACCGCATGAACGAGCCGAGCCGGGCGCTCCTCGCCCCGGCGAACCGTATGGAAGTGTTGGAATGCATCGCCGCCAAACAGGCGATTGAGGAAGGCGCGCTTGATGGCGAGCCGCCGCGAAGAGGAACGCTAGATGTGCTTGCGCAGCACATTCTCGGCATGGCTTGCGCTGGCGCCTTTCACCCAGATGATCTCTATACAGAAATTCGCATGGCCGCACCTTATTCAGATTTACCGCGCAAGGATTTTGACGATGCGCTGGAATTCGTCGCCACGGGGGGATACGCGCTAAAGCGTTATGAACGCTACCGGCGCATTGTGAAAACGCCTGAAGGGTTTTATCGCATTCGCGACAAGCGCGCGGCCCAGCAATACAAAATGAATGTGGGGACGATCACCGCCGCCCATGAGCTCAATATCCGCCTTGCAAGTTCAAAGGGCCCGAAGCGCCCGGGGCGCCGGCTGGGGACGGCGGAGGAATGGTTTTTTGAAACGCTGAATATCGGAGATGTGTTTTACTTCGCCGGCGAAACGCTGCGGCTGGAACGGATCGAAGGCAATGACGCCATCGTGACGCGCGCCCAACACGAGTCTCCCAAACTCCCAAGCTGGGGCGGCAACAAATTTCCTTGGTCAACCTATCTCGCTGACCGGGTCCGTAACATGCTTTATGATGTCGAGAGCTGGTGCGCCTATCCGGACCAGGTGAGAGATTGGTTGGAGAAACAGCGGGAGGTCGCGCGCCTGCCGAAACCCGATGAGCTGCTTGTTGAGACATTTCCCTATACGAACAGAAATTTCCTCATCTGTTACCCCTTTGACGGCTGGCTCGCCCATCAGACCCTCGGAATGCTGTTGACGCGCCGGCTTGAGCGGCTCGGCAAACAACCAATCGGCTTTGTGCCAACGGAATACGCGCTGTCGGTGTGGGCGCGCAAGGACATGAGCGATGTCGATATGGCGGCGCTTTTCGACGAAGACATGCTGGGGGACGATCTGGAAAGCTGGCTCGCTGATGCTGTATTGATGAAACGCACCTTCCGCAATTGCGCGACCATCGCCGGACTGATTGAAAAGAAATATCCCGGTCAGGAAAAAACCGGTCGTCAGGTCTCTTTCTCTGCCGACCTCATCTATGACGTTTTGCGCGAACATGAACCCGACCATCTTTTATTGCGCGCCGCCTGGGACGATGCGGCCGGCGGCTTTCTTGACTTGGCGCGGCTGCAAGGTTTGTTGTCGCGAGTGAAGGGGCGCACGGTGCATTCAAGGCTTGATCGCGTGTCGCCGCTCGCCGTGCCGGTGATGCTGGAGATCGGGCGCGAAAGCGTTGCGAGATCTGCGTCGGAGGAAATGCTGAAAGCTGCATCCGATGACTTGATTGCAACGGCGATGAAGTAACTCTAGTCAGGAGTTGCTAGGTGATTTTGAAGTAGTGACTTTGGTGAAATATTGTTAACTTCATACCATGGGCAATCTTGTTGAAGTCGCACGATTTAGTGATCCTGAAGAGGCCTTTTGTGCACGAGGCTACCTTTTGTCGCTTGGAATAGACTCAATAATTCATAATGAATTTCACTTGAACATGGAGCCTTATCTGAGGATTGCTTTGGGTGGTTATGGCTTGCTCATAGTTGACGACAGGGAAGAAGAGGCGCGTGC